>CAMVBR010000433.1 GCA_947165755.1 uncultured Clostridia bacterium | reverse complement strand
TATAGCCGCCCTCGGCAGCGTCCGGCTCCTCGGGGATCACGATGGCGCAGATGATGTAGGCCAGCAGACCGCCGCCCATGCACAGGATCAGCAGCACGGCAAGCAGGCGCACAAGGGTGGAATCGATGCCCAGATATTTGGCAAGCCCGCCGCATACGCCGGCGATCTTGCGGTCTTCTTTTGAACGGTAAAGTTTTTTCATGATATATACTCCTTTATCATATTTTATGGATTATGAGTTTGGTTCGGCAACCGAACTCCGCAGCGCGGCACACCGTGCCATGGATTCCGCCGCTGCGGCGGCGGGCGATATATTGCTGCGCAATGCGATATAATTTGCCTTGCAAATTGCGATATATTGCTTCGCAATGCGATATGATATGCAGCCTTGTAACTTATCACGCGCCGCAGGCGCATATCGCACCGAAGGTATATCGCGCTTTTTGCATATCTCGCCTTCGGCGAGTATGCAAAAGCATATCGCGCAGCCGTCAGGCTGCATATCGCTGCGCTGCCTCCGGCAGCGCTATATATCGGCGCCGGAGCGCTCGACGCTGAGCACGCCCTGGGTCTTTTTGAGCTTGGTCATGATGGATTTGAGATGCTCCACCGAATTGGCGGAGATGGAGAGGTTGACGAGGGGTCTGCCGTCCTTGGTGGCGCGGGTGTTGATGCTCTGCACCGCCACGTGCATGCCGTTGAGGGAAGAGAAGATCTCGTTCATCACGCCGCCGCCCGAAAGGCAGGTGAGCAGCAGGGAGGCGATGAAATCGCGCTTTTCGTCCACGTGCCAGTAAACCTTGATCCACCGCTCGGGCTCGGGCGAGGCGGAAATATTCTGCGGCACGTTGGTGCAATCGCGCTTATGTACCGAAATGCCGTGGCCGCGGGTGATAAAGCCGATGATCTCGTCGCCCGGGATGGGGTTGCAGCAGCGCGAGAGCTTGATGAGACAGTTATCGATGCCCTCCACCACAACGCCCTCGCTGCTGACGGTGCGCACCTGCTTCAGGGGCTTGACGGCCTTTTCCTGCGCGGTGATCATCTTGTTGTACTCATCCTTGATCATGGGCATGATCTTGGAAAGGATGATGCCGCCGTAGCCGATGGCGGCGAAGAAATCGTCCGCCGTGCTCATTTTCTGGCGGTCGCAGATCACTTTGAGAAGCTGCTGGCCCTGCTCGTCGGTGATATTGATATTATTGCGGCGCAGCTCGCGCTCGTACTCCTGCCGCCCCTCTTCGATGTTCTCTTCGCGCCGCTCCTTCTTGAACCAGGTGCGGATCTTGGTGCGGGCCTCGGCGGTGGTTACGATTTTGAGCCAATCGCGGCTGGGGCCCTTGCCGGGCTGAGAGGAGGTGATGATCTCAACGATCTCGCCGTTTTTCACCTTGTAATCGATGGGCACGATGCGCTTATCCACCTTGGCGCCCACCATTTTGTTGCCCACGGCGGAGTGGATGGCGTAGGCGAAATCGATCACGGTGGCCCCGGCGGGCAGGCAGATCACGTCGCCCCGGGGGGTGAACACGAAGACCTCGTCGCTGACGAAATCGTTTTTGATGGTGTTGAAAATATCGGAGACCTCGCCCGATTCGCTTTGGGCCTCCAGAAGGTCCTTGACCCAGCCGATGCCCTTTTCGATGCGCTTGTTGGCGTCCGCGTCCTTCACGCCCAGCTTATACTTCCAGTGGGCGGCGATGCCGTATTCGGCGGTTTTGTGCATTTCGTAGGTGCGGATCTGCACCTCGAAGGGGATGCCCTCGCGCCCCAAAAGGGTGGTATGCAGCGACTGATACATATTGGGCTTGGGGGTGGAGATGTAATCCTTGAACCGGCCCTGGATGGGGCGGTACATATCGTGCATGAGGCCGAGGCAGTTATAGCAGTCGCTCACCGTATCCACGATGATGCGCACCGCGTAGATATCGTAGATCTCCTCGAAGGTTTTGCCCTGCATATACATTTTGCGGTAGATGCCGTGCACCGATTTGATGCGCCCCTCGATGGTGGCGTGGTTTACGATGGTTTGCACGCGGGCGGTGATTTTCGCCTTGAGCTCATTGAGAAATTCGTTGTGCCCCGCGGCCTGCTCCTCCAAAGCGCGCTCGATCTCGTCGTAGGCCACCGGGTCGAGGTAGCTGATGGCAAGATCCTCGAGCTCGTCCTTCACGGGACGGATACCGAGGCGGTGCGCGATGGGGGCGTAGATGGCGATGGTTTCGCGGGCGATCTCGAGCCGGCGGGTTTCGGGCATGTGCTCCAGCGTGCGCATATTGTGGAGGCGGTCCGCCAGCTTGATGATGATCACGCGGATATCCTCGCTCATGGCCAGCAGCAGCTTTCTCAGGTTTTCGGCCTGCTGCTCCTCCTGGCTTTGCAGGGGCACCTTGCCCAGCTTGGTGACGCCCTCCACAAGGAAGGCCACCGACGCGCCGAACAGCTTTTTGACCTCGTCGGAGGTGACGGGGGTATCCTCTACCACGTCGTGCAGCAGCGCGGCGATCACGGACTGATAGTCCATGCCGAAGCTCAGAAGGATCTTCGCCACGGCCACCGGGTGCATGATATAGGCCTCGCCCGATTTGCGCTTTTGCCCCGCGTGGGCGTTATAGGCGAAGTAGTAGGCCTTTTCTACAAGCGCGGCCTCGGCCTCGCTGAAATTTTCTTTGACCGCCTCGGCAATGGGGGCGTAGTATTCGTAGCCTTCGGGCAT
>CAMVBR010000432.1 GCA_947165755.1 uncultured Clostridia bacterium | reverse complement strand
AAGAGGCTGTTACGATTGAAGACGTTTATGAGCCATATCTGATGCAGATCGGTTTTCTTGCCCGAACGCCGCGTGGCAGAACCGTTACGGATGCGGCGTATATTCATTTGGGGCTGCCTGTCCCGCAATAATAATCAGAACCGAAAGGATGATTCTATTTTATGGGTAGACTGTTTGGCACAGACGGTGCGAGAGGAATCGCAAATACGGAGATCAGCTGTGAGCTTGCTATGAAGATCGGCCGCGCTACGGCTATGGTGCTGGGGGAAAGCTCCGGAAAACGTAAACTGAAAGTGCTTGTCGGCACAGATACAAGAATTTCCGCAGATATGCTTACATGCGCCATTGCAGCCGGGCTTTGTTCAGTTGGGTGCGACGTGCTTCAATTGGGCGTTGTGCCTACGCCCGCGGTGGCATTTCTTGTGAAAGAGTATTCATACGATGCGGGTATTATGATTTCCGCATCTCATAACCCTTGTGAATATAACGGTATTAAAGTATTCCGCTCCAACGGTTACAAGCTCCCGGATGAGATGGAAGAGCGTATCGAAGCTATTATTCTTGACGAAATCATGCCTCCCCCCTTAAAAGTGGGCGGAGAGGTCGGTTCCATTACCTCCGGACGAAATGCACTGAAGGATTATATCCATCACATTGAAAGTACCGC
This sequence comes from uncultured Clostridia bacterium, assembly GCA_947165755.1. GTDB lineage: Bacteria > Bacillota > Clostridia > Oscillospirales > Acutalibacteraceae > RUG806. The sequence goes on along the minus strand of CAMVBR010000432.1, from coordinate 2,051 downwards.
TGTTGCGCACTTTTACGGGATGCGGATCGCAATCGATTGCGCAAACGGCTCCGCAAGTGAAACCGCAAATGAACTGTTTCGCAAACTTGGCGCCGAATGTACGGTGATCAATTGCCGTCCGGACGGCGAAAATATCAATCTGAATTGCGGCTCCACGCATATTGATGTGCTTCAGAAATACGTAAAAGAGAATGATTTCGATCTCGGTTTTGCTTTTGACGGGGACGCTGACCGTTTGCTTTGCGTGGATCAGGACGGCGCCCTGGTAGACGGCGATAAAATCATGGCTATCTGCGCAAAAACAATGAAGGATCAGGGAAAACTGAATGCAAATACGCTGGTTGCAACCGTAATGAGTAACATGGGGCTGTTTGCTTTTTGTGCGCAGAACGGCATCAATTGTGAAAAGACAAAAGTTGGGGACCGCTATGTTCTTGAAAGAATGCTTGAAAAAGGATTTCATATCGGCGGAGAGCAATCCGGCCATGTGATCTTCCTTGATCACGCAACGACCGGCGACGGTCAGCTTACGGCTGTTCAATTGCTGAATGTGATTCGTACAACAGGGAAATCGTTAAAGGAACTCGCTTCTGAAATTGAGATATTCCCGCAGGTGCTGATCAATGTAAAAGTATCTTCTTTGGGCAAATTAAGGTTGTTTGAAGATAACGATATTAAAATCGCCATAGATGAAGCGGAAAAAGAACTCGGTGAAAACGGCCGCGTTCTCGTGCGCGCTTCCGGCACAGAACCTTTGGTTCGCGTGATGGTTGAGGGTAAGAATGAAGAACAGATTCGCGTGATTGCGCAGCAGCTTGCGGAAGGCTGATTTGATGAGAATTTCAGACGGATGGAAAGACTATGAGCTGATCGATTGCTCTGACGGCGAGCGTCTTGAGCGCTGGGGCGATTATTTTTTGATACGGCCTGATCCTCAGGTTTTATGGAAAACGCCGAAAAAGGATCCTCGTTGGAAGCATGCTGACGCCCGTTATCTGCGCTCCAATACCGGCGGCGGAAAATGGGAAGTATATCATACGCTGCCGGACAATTGGAAGATTCGCTATCATTCACTTACGTTCAATATCAAGCCCATGGGGTTCAAGCATACCGGAATCTTTCCGGAACAGGCTGTGAATTGGGATCTTACCGCTTCTGTAATAAAGAGCAGCGATCGGCCGCTGAAAATGCTGAATCTGTTTGCATATACCGGCGGTGCAACCATCAGCGCATTGGCCGCAGGCGCTGCTGTTACACATGTAGACGCATCCAAAGGAATGGTTTTATGGGCGAAAGAAAATGCGGCCGCCTCAAACGTTGCGGATAAACCTGTAAGATGGTTTGTTGACGATTGCATCAAGCTTGTTGAAAGAGAAATCCGGCGGGGAAATCAATACGATATTATCATAATGGATCCTCCTTCTTACGGACGCGGCCCGGGCGGGGAAGTATGGAAACTTGAAGCAGAAGTGTATGCTTTATGCGCACAATGCGCAAAACTTCTCAGCGACGACGCAAAACTGTTTTTGCTGAATTCATACACAACAGGATTATCGCCTTCCGTTATGGGATATATGCTCGGCAGTATTTTTATTTCTTCCCGCGGGGGAAAGGTAAACGCCGATGAGATCGGTTTGCCTGTAACGTCATCCGGATTGGTCCTTCCGAGCGGATCAACCGCTTATTGGTATAATTAATATTTCATCAAACCAGGATTATGGAAAAAGAAACGCTTCTAAAATTTGAAAATGTATCATTTTCTTATGAAGATGAAAAAAAAGATCAGTCGTTTGCCGTAAAGGATATATCCTTCTCTGTGTGTAAAGGTGAATTCCTTGTTATCCTCGGACATAACGGATCGGGCAAATCAACGATTGCAAAGCTCTCCAATGCAATCTATCTGCCTACCTCCGGAAAGGTGACGGTAGACGGTATGGATACCTGCGTACCGGAAAATGAAATTCCGATACGTAAAAAGGTTGGCGTTGTGTTTCAGAACCCGGATAATCAGATCGTTGCTTCTATTGTGGAAGAAGACGTTGCTTTCGGAC
>CAMVBR010000431.1 GCA_947165755.1 uncultured Clostridia bacterium | reverse complement strand
TCAGTAGTCAGAAGTCAGAATGAAAAGAGCTGTCGGGAAACCGGCAGCTCCTTTTGTATAAGGCACAGGAAAATGAGGGATGAGGAATGCGTAATGCGCAATGCGTAATTATCATACTTGCAACTTGTCACTTGCAACTCGCAGCTTACGCCTCGCAGCTTACGCCTCGCAGCTTACGCCTCGCGGCGAAAGGCGAATGGCAAACGGCGAACGGCGAACGGCTAATTATACCTCGCATGGCGTTTCCACATAAAATCCATTGCGTTCAGGCCGGGGCCGGTTTGCGCAAGGCGCACCGAAAGGCGGAATACACAAAAGGCGATAATTCTGCGATATGCTGCCGCGCACGCGGCGCGACAAAAAAAGCCCGGCCGGAGCCGGGCAAACCGTTATGCAAATATGGAGGGATCCACGGGTTCGGCCGTGCCGTTGGCGTGGGCCACGATGCCCGCGATGAAGGCGCGGATCCAATTGATGACCTTCACAAGCAGATTGCCGAGCGTTCTGAACACGTTTTCACCGGCAGCACCGGGTTCGGCGGCGTTCCACTGCACGTCGTTTTCGTTGACCTCCTGCAGCGGCTCCAGCACGAAATGGCCCTTTGCGTTATTGAACTGGCCGTAGGTACCGAGCGTATCCACGGTGCAGGCAGGGTTATTGATGAGGGCCATCACAAGGCTGTGCACCGCGTCGGTGTAGCTGTGGTCCACGTTCTTGATAAACCAGGTGTTATCCGGCAGCAGGCAGGTGGAGGCGTCGATCTGCTTATCGGGGGAGATATATTTGCCCTTGCCCTCGGCAACGCGGACGTTGATATATTTATCGGAGAGCTTGCCGTCCACAGCGGAAACGGTGGGGCCGAAGGCCTGTTCGCGCAGGCCGGTCTGGTGCTCGCCCACGAGGTTGGCGTCCTCATACAGCGGGTACTGCTGGAAGCCGTATTCACCGATGATATTCACCGGAACGCCGTGCTCTACCATATCCAGCACGAGCTCGTCCATGTGGAGCTGCACGTTGTAGTGGAAGTCCTTTGCAAGGGCGATGATATTGGCGTATTTTTCGGCGTCGCCGGGCTCGTTGAACACGTAGGCGAGGTAATCCTCAAAGTGCTTGTTGACGCAGGAAACGTGGGTAAGGGATACGCCCCACCAGGCCTTGATGATGGGCTGAATGGTGTTATCCTTGAGCTGGTCGTACAGGCTCTGGATGGGCATGGAAAGCACGCTCAGGGTGTGGGTCTCATACAGCGCCTGCACCAGATCGCGCGCGAAGGCGATCAGCTTATCCATGGTGGAGCCCTCTTCCACGGTGAGCTCATCGAGCTGATAGGTGCGCACCCAACGGGCCACGGTCTCGTTCGGCAGAACCACGTTGCCGCTGAACAGAGCGTCCATATAGCCGATGCCGTTCATGGCGCCGTCCAGCATAATAAAGCTGTTGATACCCGAAAAGCCCTTGGGCTGCTCGTATTTCATCAGATACGCAAGGGCGACGCTGCAGCCCTCGCAGCGGCTCATGAGGTTGATTTTGGTTGCGCCGGTCTTGCGCTTGACAGCTTCAATATATTCATTGAGCTGATCGGCGATCACCAGCGGAGAGTAGCGCACGTCCGGCTGGAAATAATAGGCGTGGAGATTGGCCCCGTTTCCGGAAAAGACCAGCTTATTCTCAAGGGTCTCGTAGCTCCAGCTCCAGGCGATGCCGGTGTTTTCGGGCATGGTGCCGTCGGGATTCGGCGAATAGCCCTCAAAGGCAGGCATGATGCCGGAGAGCACCGTATCCGAATATTCGGTCCAGTCGCCGGTGGCGATGCCCTTCAGGGCGGGAGCGATCAGGTTCGGCAAAAGGCTTGTGAGATAATCGCCGTCGTCGAAGATCTCGGTTTTGGTGCCGTCCTCGTGGAACTTGTAGATCTCCTGCGAGCCGATCATGTAGATATTCGCAACGTTTTCCGCCGCGAATGAAAACAGACCCGCAAAGGGAAGAAGCATAAGCGCGGCCAAAAGCACGCTGAGCACTTTTTTCATAATCGGTTGCCTCCAATAGAATAGTACAATCCGAATCAATTATAGCAAAATTTAAGTGGATTTCCAATAAGCAAAACAGAGAAGAAATATGCAAAAATAAACACGTGTTGTATAAGCCTGAAAAAATCGCCCGGCTGCGCGTTCACAGCCGGGTAAGGATACGGGAAACGGGCGCGGCGCCGTTTACACGCAGCCGCATGAGCCCTCATCGAAGGGAACGCCGTTTTTGCGGCACCAATCCGCCGCGGCGCGCTTGGCGGCCAGCACGCAGATGGAAGCCAGATACAGCTCCTCGCGGGCAAGCTCCTCTTCCATATTATAATAAATGACGTTGTTGTTCATCTGAAACAGGTCCGCCGCGGGAAACCACGCGATCTGGCGGCAGAGGACGGCGGCGCACGCCTTCAGCGTTTCGTTTTCGGCGCAGGCAAATTCCGCCCGCGCCACAAGGCCGTTTTCCACCGTGAGGGTGATCTCGGCAAATTCTTCGGCGTCCGCCGGTTTCATGCGGCCGAAGCCGGTGTTGAGGTCTGACATAATAAGACTCCTTTGGGGAATAAAGAATCGGGATTCAAATTTCAGTTTGTCGCTGAGTAAGTGACCAGTGACCAGTGGCCAGTGACCAGCGATCGGTGACCGGATCAGCCTGCCTTAACAGATGCTGACCACTGACCACTGGCTTCTGGCCACTGGAATTT
>CAMVBR010000430.1 GCA_947165755.1 uncultured Clostridia bacterium | reverse complement strand
TGCGGGGCCTTGTGCGCCACCCCAACGCGGGCGGCGTGCTGGTGCTGGGCCTCGGCTGCGAAAACAACCGCATCAGCGCGTTTAAAAAAATACTGGGAGACGTGGACGCCGCCCGGGTGCGGTTCCTGAACTGCCAGGACTGCGGCGACGAGCTGGGCGAAGCGGTGCGTATCATCAAAGAACTGCAAACGATCGCCGCCGGGGATACGCGGCAGAGCGTACCCGTATCGAAGCTGATTGTAGGCCTCAAATGCGGGGGCTCGGACGGGCTTTCGGGCATTACCGCCAACCCATTAGGGGGCAGGATCACCGACCGGCTCGTATCCATGGGCGGCACAGCCGTGCTCACCGAGATCCCCGAGACCTTCGGGGCGGAAGCGCCGCTGCTCAACCGCGCCGTGAGCGAAGCCGTTTTCCGTAAAGGGCTGGATATGATCAACGCCTATAAGGCGTATTTTACCGCCCACGGCCAGCCCGTGAGCGAGAACCCCTCCCCCGGCAATAAAGACGGCGGCATCACCACGCTGGAGGAAAAATCGCTGGGCTGCATCTTAAAGGGCGGGCGCGCGCCCCTCACCGCAGTGCTGGGCTACGGCGATTTTGCCGCGGGCGGCGGGCTGCAGCTTCTGGACGGCCCCGGCAACGATATGGCGGCCGTCACCAACCTGACCGCCGCGGGCTGCCACCTGATCTTATTCACCACCGGGCGGGGCACGCCCCTCGGCGCGCCGGTACCCACGATCAAGATCGCCTCCAATACGGCGCTGGCCGATCGCAAACCGCACTGGATCGATTTTAACGCCCAAACCGGCGACGCGGACGGGCTCTTCGACCTGCTGCTGGCCACGGCCAACGGACAGCCGACGAAAAACGAGATCAACGGCTGCCGGGAGATCGCCATCTTCAAGGACGGCGTGACGCTATAGAAAAACGGGCTTCCGAATCTTCGGAAGCCCGGCGTTTTTTTATTCCAGCACGAATCTTGCCGCGTAGGCTTCATATGCCGCGCGGAAGGCCTCGCCGCCGTCCTTTTTCAGATTTTTGGCGTAGCCGTGCGCCTCGTAGCCCGGCTCGTGCCGCTCCGCGTCCGCAATGGCGATATTGGAGCAATGGTCCGAGATCCGCTCGAAGTTGGTGAGGATATCGTTGAACACGTAGCCCTGCGTATAGGCGCATTCGCCCCGGCGCAGGCGCTCGATATGCCGCGCCTTCATGCGGTCGCAAAGCTCGTCGATGATCTGCTCCAGCGGCTCCACGGTGGCGGCCGCGGCGGGATCGTCCCCGTCGAAGGCCCGAATGGACACGTGCAGAATCTCATTCACCGCGGCGGAGAGCACCGCCAAATCGCTTTTTGCCTGATCGGTGAACACGATCTTTTTCTCGTAGATCTCCTTCGCGTTTTCGGCAAGGTTCAGCGCGTGGTCCGAAATACGCTCAAAATCGGTGAGGGCGTGGAGATACGCCGCAACGGCGGCGTTCTGCCATTCGTTCAGCTCGCGGGCGGTGAGCTCCATCAGGTAAGAGCCCAAGCGGTCCTCGTAGATATCGCCGTCCGCCTCGAGCGAAGCAACGCTTTCAAAGCCCTCGGGCGAAAATTCCGTAAGCAGACGCGCGGCCTTGCTCACGCTCTTTTTCGCGCCCTTCCCCATATCGGCGATCACCACGCGGCACTGCTCTATGGCCAGCGCCGGGTGCGAAAGGAAGCGCTCCTCCAAACGGATCTCGGGCCCCTGCATTTCGGGCGCGGGCGGCTCCTTGACCAGCAGCGTGACCAGCTTTACCAACAGCCCCGCCATCGGCACCAGCAGCAGCATCATGACGAGGCGCATGCCGGTATTGATGGCCGCCACCGAGAAGGGGTTGACGACGGCGTTCATGAACGGAAAATGGAATACGGCGTTCAGCGGGAAGAAGACCGCGGCCGCCACGCCCGTGCCGATCAGGCACGAAAGCGGATAGAGCAGCGCGGTGCGCTTGCCCTTCGGCTCCGCCCCCACGGCGGAGAGCAGCACCGGCACGGCGGCGCCGATAGAAATGCCCATCAGCAGCGGCAGCGCCTGCGAAACGCCGATGGCCCCGGTGACCGAAAGCGCCTGCACGATACCCACGGCTGCGCTGGCGGACTGCAGCACGGCGGAGAACGCCGCGCCCACGAGAATGCCGAGAACGGGGTTGGAAAGCGTGGTGAGCAAAGAGGTGAACCACTGGGCCTGCCCCAGCCCCGAAACCGCGCCGCTCATGGCGGACATGCCGAACATGAGCACGGCAAAGCCCATTAAAATATCGCCCACGTTGCGCTGCGTACGCCCCTTCATGAACATGCGCAGTATGATGCCGGCCACGGCGATCACGCCGGTGAGCGTTGCCGTGGAGAGCAGCGTTTTCAGGCTGCCGCCGCCCTCGATATACGAAAGGCAGATCACCCAGCCCGTAACGCTGGTGCCGAGAATGGCGCCGAGGATCACGTAAGCGCTGTTTTTTACCTTCATCATGCCGGAATTCACAAAGCCCACCACCATAACGGAGGTGGCGCTGGAGGACTGCACCACGGCGGTAACGCCCGTACCCAGCAGCAGGCCCCTGAGCGGGGTGCCGGAGAGGCGGTAAAGGATGAGCTCCAGCTTTTCGCCGGCGGCCTTCTTCAGACCGTCCCCCATCAGCGTCATGCCGAACAAAAACAGCGCGATGCCGCCGAGCAGGGAAATAATATCGGATATACCCATAAAAAACTCCTTT
>CAMVBR010000429.1 GCA_947165755.1 uncultured Clostridia bacterium | reverse complement strand
ATGCCCCTGATGGCGGGGCGTGAGACCGATACCGACGGTGTGATCGGCGCGGCCACCGGCTCCGGCGGCGTATACCTGCCTGCGGGGCAGACCGCCGAGGGAAAACGCGTTTCCCCCTCGGGCCGGTACGACCTTACAAACGCGCTGCTGCCCGATAAAACGTGGGTGATCCGCGGGCAGGTACACGGGCAATCCTGGTGGGACGACGCCTCACGTGCGTTGATCGCGGATCTGCTGCTCACCGGCGCGCCCGCCACCGTGGACGACGATCCCGCCCGGCCTCAGTTTACGGAAACGCGCTGCCCCGCGGACGGGGTATCGCTGGGATTCGGCAGCGGAGCGGACTATATCCTGCGCCCCGCACAGGGTGAGATCACCGGCGTGATCCGGAACGAGTCCCTCCGCAAGCGGGTGCGGATCCTCTCGGTGTCGGCGCAGGGGCTGGGGTATCGCGCTGCCGCCGCAAGGGGCGTTCTGCGCCCCGGGCAATCTCTGCCGATAAGGCTGATCCCCACCGGCGACGTAACCCGGCCGGCCTGCGGCACGGTTTCGGTGCGCTTTATCAAGTGGGATCCCCTGCCGCTGATCCGTACCCGCGTGTTTGCCCTGCGCAGCGAACCCGAAGAGAAAAACAGCGGTAAAGAATGAAAAATGGAAAATAATGCAGAAATGTGCAGAAATAATACAGAATATAATGTTAATATCATATAAATACTTGCATTAAAATCTTTTTTGTGATATGCTGTGATTGAACAGAAGAGAAGCCGGAGGTGTTTATATGTATCGCAAAGTTTTTGATTATTTGCGCAAATGGAAAACGGACGTCTATCGAAAGCCCCTGATCATTCAAGGCGCCAGACAGGTTGGTAAAACCTATGCGATCCTTCAGTTTGCAAAAGAAGAATATGATAATGTGGCCTATTTTAATTTTCAGACGACAACGGCGTTGAATGAGACGTTTGCCGAGGATATCACGCCGTCGTATTTGCTGCCGATCCTTTCCCATATCAGTGGGCAGACGATTACAAAAAGCAGAACACTGATCGTATTCGACGAGATTCAGTTGTGCGAAAGAGCTGTAACCTCGCTGAAGTATTTTTGTGAGGAAGCCCCGGAATACCATGTGATTGCCGCGGGAAGTTTGCTGGGTGTTGCAGTTAACAGAAATCGCTTTTCATTTCCGGTGGGCAAGGTTGACCGCTATACGATGTATCCGATGGATTTTGAAGAATTCCTTCTTGCAATGGGAGAGCGCGCGCTGGCGGAAAGGATACGGGCATGTTTTCGGGAGAACGCCTCTATGCCGTCTGCGCTGCATATTGCGGCTGTAAAGCTGTATCGGCAATATCTTGCAATCGGCGGAATGCCGGAGGCTGTGGCCCGGTTTGCGGATACGGAAGATTATATTCAGGTTCGTCATGTGCAATCCACAATACTGATGGATTATCTGGATGATATGAGCAAATATCAGGGCAGTGCAAATGAAATCAAAAAAACACGCCTTACCTTTTCAACGGTAAGCGTGCAGCTCTCGAAAAAAAATAAGCGGTTTCAGTATAAAATCATAAAATCCGGCGCACGTGCCGCAGAATACGAAAACGCGATCGAATGGCTTGTGTGCGCAAATCTGATTTCACGGGTTTATCGGGCGGAGCAAATCGAAAAACCGCTGGAAAACTATAAAGATATTGACGATTTCAAAATCTATCTTTCCGATATGGGGCTGCTGTGCGCGCAAAAGGATATCCGTCCGCAGGACGTGTTTTTTATGGAAACCGAGCTTGCGGATTTCAAGGGCGGCATGGCGGAAAACTATGTGTTGCTGCAGTTCCTCTGCAGCGGTTTCAAACCGTTTTTCTGGCGTAACGACAAGGGAACAAAGGAAGTTGATTTTATTATCGGAATCGACGGAAAAACGATTCCGGTCGAAGTGAAAAGCGGAGAGAACGTCGGTTCCGACAGCCTGCACGAGTATATAAGGTTGTTTCACCCGGCATATGCAATACGGATCTCCGAAAGGAATTTCGGTTTTGAAAACGGTATCAGGGCGGTTCCTCTGTACGCAGTATTCTGTATCTGTCCTTGATTGCCGCCGGTAATACGATCCCTTACCTGCTTGCAAAGACGATGAAAATCGGAAATACGGCGTACGATCGATAATCTTCCCTGCAGGCGCGCCCGGAAATGATCTGTGAAGAAACAGGAGGAGTAAACCATGAATAAAAAAAGAATCATCATTGCCGCTGCCGCAGTGGTTGTGTGCGGCGCTGTGGCGGCAGGGGCGGTCGTCGCCCGCAATGCGGCCGCAAAAAACCGCCTGAACCAAAAGCTGGACGCCGCCCTTTTGCCTGCCGCGCCGCAAGCGGCGGCGGCGGGCCGGGACTGCATCCATTTTCTGCCCACGGGCTCGTCGGACGCGATCCTTCTGGAGAGCGACGGGCACTTCGCCATGGTGGACGCGGGCGAGGACACCGATAACCCCAGGGGCTTTCCGGGGCTGGAACTGCCCGGGTTCGAGCAGGAGGTGCTGGCCTACCTGAAGGCCCACGCGGCGGATGAAACCGGCAAGGTGCATCTGGATTTTGTGCTGGGCACCCACAGCCATTCGGACCATATCGGCGGCTTCGATACCATCGTTTCAGACCCGGACGTGACCGTGGATAAGGCGTATCTGAAAACATACGACGCCTCTAAGATCAGGGAATCCGAGATCGTGGAATGGGATAATCAGGAGGTAT
>CAMVBR010000428.1 GCA_947165755.1 uncultured Clostridia bacterium | reverse complement strand
TTTTCAAATGCGCCCCAGCCGACGCAATCATTCCTCATTTCTCATTTCTCATTCCTCATTCCTCATGTAACGATTTTGCAGATGCCCTCATTTCGGAGGAAAGTATATAAGAGGTGTGTTTATGAAGTACGTAATGACTTTTGACATCGGTACCACGGGCGTAAAGACCTGCGTGTTCGGTATCGGCGATACCATAAAGCTGCTGGGCGCGGCAAGCAAGGGCTACGGGCTTTACGTATTCCCCGACGGCGGCGCGGAGCAGGATACCGAGGAATGGTGGGCCGCCATGTGCGAAACCAGCAAGCTGGCGCTGGCCGAATCCGGCGTGGAGCCGGGGCTCATCGAGGGCATCTCCTTCTGCTCGCAGATGCAGGGCCTCGTGCTTGTGGATAAAGAGGGCAACGCCGTTCGCCGCCCCATGAGCTATATGGACCAGCGCGCCCGCGAGGAGCTGAAAAAGGGCATCGCCCACGGCGTGACCGTGGCGGGGGCCAGCATGCCGATCCTTCTCAAATCGCTTGTGATCACGGGCGCCGTGGCCGCCTCTGTGAAGGACCCGGTGTGGAAATACAACTGGGTAAAGAACCACGAGCCCGAAAACTTTAAAAAGGTATATAAGTGGCTCGACGTAAAGGAATACCTGATCTGCCGCATGACCGGGCAGTTCGTGATGACCAAGGATTCCGCCTTCGGCACCCTGCTTTACGACCTGCGCAAGGGGCACGAGACCTGGAGCGCCAGCCTCTGCAAAACGCTGGGCGTGGACGTGAACCACATGCCCAAGCTCGTGAAGTCCACCGATATCGTGGGCAGCCTTCGGGCGCAGCAGGCGGCCGAATTGGGGCTGCAGCCCGGCGTGGCCGTATACGGCGGCGGCGGGGACGCCTCTTTGATCGGCGTAGGCGCGGGCGCGGTGAATACCGGCGATACGCATATCTACTGCGGCACCTCCGGCTGGGTTTCCACCGTGGTGGAAAAGAGCATCGTGGACGCCTCCGCCATGATCGCGGCCATCATCGGCGCCGACGATGGTAAATTCAACTATTTCGGCGAGCTGGAGACCGCGGGCAAATGCCTGGAGTGGGTCAAGGACCACCTCGCGCTGGACGAGATCAATATTTATCTCAAAAAAGAGAACGTGGCCGACAGCTACGAAACCGAATACACCAGCCTCTATCAGTACCTCAACGACGTGATCGGCGCGGTGCCCGCCGGGGCCCACGGCGTGATCTTCACCCCGTGGCTGCACGGCAACCGCTGCCCCTTCGAGGACCCGAACGCCCGCGGCATGTTCTTCAACCTGAGTTTGGAAACCGGCAAGAGCGATATGCTGCGCGCCGTGATCGAGGGCGTATGCTTCCACCTGCGGTGGTTCATGGAGGCCGAGGATAAAAAGGTGAAGTCCTCCGAAACCGTGCGGTTCGTGGGCGGCGGCGCGCTCAACAGCGTCACCTGCCAGATTCTGGCGGACGTGCTCGGCAAAAAGGTGGAAACGGTGGATATGCCCCAGAACGTGGGCGCGGTGGGCGCTGCCGTGACCATCGCGGTGGGCAGCGGCGTGATCGCGGGCTTTTCCGATGCGAAACGCCTGATCCCCGCGGTGAAGACCTATACGCCGAACGCCTCAAACAAACCGGTATACGATAAGCAATACGCCGTATTCAAAAATCTGTATCGGGCGAACAAGAAAAACTTTGCCGCCCTCAACGGTTAAGAAAGGAACCCGTTTATATTATGGAAAGAGAACTTGCCATCGGCACCTTATACTCGAAAATACTGCCCGTGATGGAGGAATGCGGCTTTGCGCCCGTGCTGCCCGAGGGCGCCCAGAAGGGCGCAACCGCCGTGTATGCGCGTGAGAACGGCGCGGCGGCGGATTTCTCCGGCGCCAAGGGCTATTTGCGCCTTGTGTTCAGCGCGGACCGCATCCATCTGCTCTCCGGCGGCACGGACGTGGATCTTACCGACGATTCCGCCTTCAATCTGGACAGCACCTTCCTGTTCACCCCCGAGGAATATGTGGAGCGCGATATCCGCTCGCTCACCAACGAGCTCGGCGAATACCTCACCGGTACCTACGCCAAAAAAACGCAGATCACCTCAAAGAAGAAGAACGTGCAAACCGTTTCCCGGGCCTCCGCCCGCAGCGGCGCGCTGGCGTACGATCCCATCACGCTGGCCAGTAAGCTTTCTGCCATGTTCCCGTACCTCAACTATCTCAAGGATGAGATCAAGATCAACGTGGATACCTGGGGCGAGTTTTTGTGCGAGGATTTCTTCGTGAACCACGCCAACCCCGAGATCATGCGCATCATCCGCGAGAATAACCCGCAGAAGATGAAAAAGCTCTTCAATATCCTCGGCGAGATCTACGAGGACGGCACCAACGAGGTGCAGAGCCTGATCGCCGTAACCATTCTCGGGCCGATCAAGAACGATCCCGAGCTGATCCAGCGCATCATCCCGTATCTCACCGATACCATGCTCGAGCCCGTGCTGGCGGCCAACAAGCACCTTGCCAAGAGCAAGAGCGCCAACCTGCGGCTGGAGCACCCCCCGAAGTATAAGCCCAAAAAAGAGAAGAAAAAGGGCGGCTTCCTCGCCAACCTGATGGGCGGGGGCGGCGGCCTCGGGCAGCAGTAACAATAAAAAGGACTTTCCGTGAAGGAGAGTCCTTTTTCAAGTTTCAGTCTATCGAGATGAATAGATGGCTGCGCCATCATGAATTGGCTGCGCCATGATTTCTC
>CAMVBR010000427.1 GCA_947165755.1 uncultured Clostridia bacterium | reverse complement strand
TCGGTGGCGGCTTCGCCGCATTTTAATGGGGTATGGGCGCAGCCCATCCTTCATTCCTCATTCCTCATTCCTCATTCAAAAAAACTTACAATTACGAATTACGCATTACGCATTACGAATTTGCGAACAAGCTGTAATCCGGATATAACGCAACACAACAGGAGCCTATATGTTAGAAGTAAAAAATTTATGTTTTTCGGTCCCGGACACGGAGCGCCGGGCCGACCTTTCGATCATCAACGACGTTTCCTTCACCTTGGAGGACGGCAAGTTTTTAGTGCTCACCGGGCCCAACGGCGGCGGCAAATCCACGCTGGCGCGCCTGATCATGGGCATTGAGAAGCCCACCGGGGGCAAAATCATCTTCAACGGCGAGGATATCACCGATCTTTCGCTCACCGAGCGCGCCAAAAAGGGCATCGGCTACGCCTTCCAGCAGCCGCCCCGCTTCAAGGGCCTGACCGTGCGCCGTCTGCTGAGCCTTGCGAGCGGCCGCAACCTGCCCGAAAACGAATGCTGCGCCTACCTTACCAAGGTGGGGCTGTGCTCCCGCGATTACCTGAACCGCGAGGTGGACGCCTCCCTCTCCGGCGGCGAGGTAAAGCGCATCGAGATCGCCACCATCATGGCCCGCGAGCTCAGCCTTGCCATTTACGACGAGCCCGAGGCCGGCATCGACCTTTGGAGCTTTTCGATGCTGGTGCAGAGCTTTCGCAGCATTGCCAGCCAAAAGAACGAGAGCGTGATCATCATTTCGCACCAGGAGCGCATCATGAAGCTGGCGGACGAGATCATCGTGATCGCGGACGGCAAGATCCGCACGCAGGGCCCCCGCGACGAGGTGCTGCCCGCTCTTTCCACCCAATTTGACGCCGCCTGCGATATGCGCGGCGAGAAAGCGGAGGCATGAATATGGATATTACCGATAAATCTTTGCTTGACGCCATTTCGGATTTCAGCCTGATGCCCGAGGGCTCCGCCTTCAACGTGCGCAAAAACGGCCAGAAGCTGGACCGCCGCTCCACCGAGCACGTAAAGATCTACACCAAAGAGGATAAGCCCGGCATCGATATCAAAATACTGCCCGGCACGAAAAAAGAGACCGTGTATATCCCCGTGATCATCACCGAAACCGGCGTGGCGGACAAGGTATATAACGACTTTTTCGTGGGCGAAAACGCGGACGTGACCATCATCGCGGGCTGCGGCATCCACAATTCCGGCTGCGAGGAGACCCGGCACGACGGCATCCACCGCTTTTTCATCGGCCCGAACGCCCGGGTGAAATATATTGAAAAGCACTACGGCGAGGGCGACGGCGAGGGCGCGAACGTGATGAACCCGGTTACCGAGGTGCATCTCGAGGAGGGCGCGGTGTGCGAAATGGAGACCGTGCAGATCCGCGGCGTGGATTCCACCCTGCGCGAGACCGACGCGTTTCTGGCCGCCGACGCGAAATTCAACGTGACCGAACGCCTGATGACCCACGGCCACCAGACCGCCCATTCCAACATGAAGGTGGAGCTCAACGGCGCGGGCGCCTCGGCGCAGATCATCTCCCGCTCCGTGGCCAAAAACAGCAGCGAGCAGGTGTTCAACCCCGTGGCGGTGGGCAACGCCGCCGGCCGGGCGCACGTACAGTGCGATTCCATCATCATGGATAACGCCCGCATCCGCTCCATCCCCGAGATCGCCGCCAACGACGCTAACGCCCAAATCGTGCACGAGGCCGCCATCGGCCGCATCAACAGCGACCAGCTCCTGAAGCTCATGACCTTCGGCATGAGCGAGGAAGAGGCGGAAGAAGTGATTATTGAAGGCTTCCTGAAATGACCGCCGTTCGCCGTTCGCTGCGGAACCCAAGTTTTTTACAGAAAATTTTCACGTCTGAGGATGCGGCGAAGACGATACGATTAAGCTGTGAAACCGGCCAACTGCTGAACGCGTTTATTTCTAAGATCAACAACGAATAACATCCGGCCGTTTCAATCCGTTTTCCGTTGCCGAAATATTTGCCTGCGGGCGAACGGCGAACGGCGAACGGCGAACGGCAAAAAACCGGAGGTTTTTTATGCGATACATAGATTTCCATTGCCACGTCTACCCTGCCGCCATCGCGCGCAAGGCCACGATCGCCACGCTGGATTTTTACGATCTGGTGAGCCCCTACGAGGGCACGCCCGAGGAGAAGCACGCGCTGGACGACGCCGCGGGGATCTTTCACAGCCTGATCCTGCCCGTGGCGGTGCAGCCCCGGCTGGTGCGCAACTGCAACCTTTACGCCGCCGCCACCGCGAAAAACGACCCCCACTTCATCGCCTTCGGCACCGTACACGCCGGGGACGAGAACCTGCTCGAGGAGGTGGAGGCGTTCCGCGATATGGGCCTTGTGGGAATCAAGATGCACCCCGATATGCAGCGTTTTTACATTGACGACGAACGCCTTTACCCGCTGTACGATATGGTGCAGGGCAAAATGCCGGTGATGTTCCATTCCGGCGACCCGCGCACGCCCTTCTCGCACCCCGCCCGCATCAAAAAGGTGATGGAGCAGTTCCCCCGCCTGACCGTGATTGCGGCGCATCTGGGCGGCTGGAGCATGCAGGATACCGCCTTTCCGCTGCTGCGGGACATGGAAAACTGCTTTGTGGATACCTGCTCTTCCATGAGCCACATGCCCTTGGAGCTCGCCGAGGAATACATTGCGGGCTACGGCTTCGAGCGGGTGTTTTTCGGCACCGATTACC
>CAMVBR010000426.1 GCA_947165755.1 uncultured Clostridia bacterium | reverse complement strand
GTTCCTTGTCTTTTGTTGGTGTTCTATGTCAAGAAAAGTACAAGACGGGGAAGGCTCGTCTTTCGTTGTTTCAGATCAAGATATGAAACCACAATCACAGTCAGCGCCCCGATCAACCACCCTTTCTTTAAACTGCCGAACAGGGGAAAACGAGACACATTTCGGAAAAAAGTGCAGAGAGAAACGTCTCCTGTCTTCTCAGCTCAGCTTTTCCTTGAACTGCAAAAACGTTCCCACGGGAAACGATGCAGATTCCGAAAGGCATTTCACGCCCTCGGCGTTTACGATCATGGCCTCGGCCAGATAGATGCTGCTGTGCAGGCAGGTGTCTGAAAGCGTGAGCAGCAGCTTCGTTTCCTCCCGGTTGGGGGCGAGAAAGCCGTCCGGGTGGGCGATGGTGAGAAACAGGTAATTGGCGTCGCTCGCGTTGACCTCCTTTGAGATTTGCAGCGTAAGCGTATCCATCGCTTCGGGGGCCGCGCCGTATTCCTTAAAAAACAGGGGCTTCAAACGGGCGTCCAGCGTGAGCACGGTGAGCAAATCCTCCCGCGCGGGCCATGCGGTCCGCCGGAGCCAGCGGCGCGTTTCGTGCAGCGAGGGAAATTCCTCCGGCAGCAGGGGCAGCTCCGCCTCGTAGCGGCGGCAAAGCTCCCGCAGCACCTGCAGATAGACGGCGGTGTGCTCGCCCAGCGCGGCAACGGCGGCCTCGTTTTTTTCTCCGCCCTCCATAAACCCGGGGATGCCGCCGCACTGCGCCAGCAGCGTTTTCGCCATATCGTAGGTATCGCAGCGGGGCAGCGCCTCAAACAGCATCAGCTCCATCAGCCGCGCGTCCTCAAGGTCTCCCGGCCGGGGAATGGCGCGTCTGCGCAGGCGGCTGCGGTGGTGCAGCCCCTTGCTTTCGCCCTCCGTTTCCGGCGCTTCCGGCGCCGTGTCTATGGCTGCGGTTTGCAGCTCCAATTCCTCCGGGTTCATGCCAGCTCCTTTATCGCAAGGGCGATGTGCCGCGCGGTGTCGCCCGCCGTCATACCCGTAACGCCCATCTCGGCCGCGGCCAGCTCCCCGGCGCGCCCGTTCACCCATGCCGCGGCGGCCGCTGCCGTCACGGGGTCGCCGCAAAAGCCGCAAACCGCGGCCAGCAGGCCCGAAAGCACGTCGCCGCTGCCCGCCGTGGCCATGCCCGGGGTGCCCCGGTCGGCAATATATACCCGTTCCCCGTCCGTCACCACGGTGGCGGGGCCCTTGAGCAGCACCGTTGCGCCGGTTTCGGCGGCGTAGGCCTTGGCGAGGGGGATCGGGTCGGCGAGGATCTCTTCGATCCCGTGCCCCGAAAGGCGCGAAAACTCCATGTTGTGCGGGGTAAGGATCACGCTTGCCGGGCTGTTTTTGATCAGGTCCTTCTCCCTGCCCGCAAGGGCGTTCAGGCCGTCCGCGTCCACGATCAGCGTGCCGGTATAGGTCTGCAGCAGCCGCCGCAGCGCCGCTTCCGTTTCCTTCGTGCGGCCGATGCCCATACCGAAGGCGATCGCCTTCAGCCCCCGGCTGAAACCGTCGAGCTCGGCCTCGTTATATATAAGGTCCCCCGCGTTGTCCGAAAGGGGATAGAGGGTGCTCTCCAGCACCTCCGCCCGCAGGCTCGCGCACAGGGAGGCGGGCGCGGCCAGCTTCACCACCCCCGCGCCGCCCCGTATGGCGGCGTTGGCCATGGCGGCCAGCTTCACCGCGCCGATATACCTTGCGCTGCCGCCCATAAGGCCGATATAGCCGTAGGTAGATTTGTTTGAAAAGTGCTTGCGTTCCGGAAAGGCTCCGGCTGCGTCCGCCGCCTCCAATACCTCGTATGGCGGCTCTGCGGGCGCAATGCCGATCTCCACGTTGGTTTTGGCGCGCATCAGGTCCTTTGCCATATTCAGAAAATGCCCGGGCTGATAGCTGCCCACGCTCACGGTGAGGTCGGATGTTACCGCCGTTTTCGCCATGCCGTTGTGGCCGTCCAGCCCCGAGTTGATATCCGCGCTCACCACGTACGCGCCGCTGCGGTTGATGGCCTCAATGACCGCCTTCGCTTTTCCCCGGGGCTCGCCCGAAAAGCCGGTGCCGAAAATGCAGTCCGCCACGGTGCGGTACGCCGAAAAATCAGGCGCGTCGGGGCAGGGCAGGCAGGGAACGCCGGAGGCAAGGCACTGTTCATAGTAATAGCGCCCGTCCGCCGAAAATTTGTCGCTCAATAAAAAAACGGTGCAGTCGATCCCGTTTTTGCGCAGCAGCAGGGCAAGCGCGTAGCCGTCCCCGGCGTTGTTGCCGCTGCCGCAAACCACCGCCACCGGCGGGGCCCAGTCCGCCGCCGCGAAAATGCCCTCGGCCGCCCGGCGCATCAGCTCCCTGCCGGCCACGCCCTTCGCAATGGTCGCCGCGTCGCTTTTTCGCATATTTTCAACGCTTAAAACGGTAATCATATCAACACCTCGTTCGCGTATATTTTAAATCAGCACGGTTGGAATGTCAATGTAAATTTCAGTTTGTCGGGGGAGAACAACATTTCGTAGCGCGGCTGACCACAGCCGCTATTGTGCAGAGACGCGGGTATGCGGCGGTGTGCCGACGGATACCCCGGCTCTGTGCAACGTAAGGTAAATATATTGAAAGAGGTTGGTTTTCGTCGTCCCTGCGCCGGGGTATAGTTCGCATACGCTCCTATACCCACGCCTTGCGCCGATAGCGGCTGTGGTCAGCCGCGCTACCGACGG
>CAMVBR010000425.1 GCA_947165755.1 uncultured Clostridia bacterium | reverse complement strand
GGCCGTCGCTTTCGGCGGAATCCCGCTTGAGATTGAAGCTGACGGGCGTATCATTTTCTTCATAGTAGAAAAAGCTGGAAAGCTCGAACAGGTGATACTGCCCGTAGCTGATGATGCGGGAAATGCGGGCATCCTCCTCCTGATCCAGCACGCTGCCGCGGGAGATCAGCACGATGCCGAACACAAGCTGCGCCAGCGCGAGGACAACTGCCAGAACGTTACGCGTTTTCATCTTCCGTAGCCTCCGTTTCATTTTCGGGCGTTTTTGCCGGTTCCGCCGGTTCGGCAGTATCGGGCAAGGCGGCCTCCTTTTGCAACCTGAATTTTTTGACCATGCGTTTATTTGCCAGCAGGAACACCACGCCGATGAAAAGCAGCGTAAGGCCGATCCAGATGAACTGCGCATCGGTGATGCGGATGAGCACGATGAACAGATCCCCCGCCAGCATCAGCATACCGAGGTTTGCCGGTAAGATGCGCCCGATCTTCACGCCGCCGATCACCACCAGCACGCCCACGGCCGCGCTGAGCAGCAGACCGATGACTTCCAACGGCGCTTCGTTGAACAGGGCTTCGACGAGATCCTGTGCCGCGCCGAGCACGCACAGCAGCACGAACGTAAAACCGAACAGGGCCGTGAACACCGCACGCAGCGGGTTCTTTTTATAGGAGCCGCGCCCGAGGAAGGCCGCGGGAATGAGGAACCCCAGGGCGCACACGCCCTCGCCGATCAGATCGGCGACCGGGGTATCGGAGAAGTTCTCCCCAAAAAACAGTGTGAGCCCGGCGGCGTAGGTTGCCGCGCACAGCGCGCACAGGGAGGGGATCTTCAGCGGCAGCGCGAATTTTTTGGTGCTGCCCGCAACGTAGAGCGCAAGGAAAAAGGCATAAGGCACGGTAAAGAAAAGCAAGCCGTCCGTGCCCGTGATCACCGCCGCCAGCACGGTGATATGGGCCCCCGCGCCAAGCAGCCCCAGCCACGCGCAATACTGCTTTACCGGGGCGGGCTGTTTGTTTTTATATACGAACACAAGGCACGAGATAAACGCCGGGACGGCGAACAGCAGCCACATATCGTCGTATTCCAGCAACTGCACCGCCAGCAGAACGGAGAGGACGGTTTCCGCCGTGAAGCCGAAGACGCTGCCGAACAGAAACGGCACCGGCAGCAGCAGGAGAACGTCCGCAGTCAGCAGATTGCGGAAGCCCAGATCCACGTAGAACAGGCCGTTGATGAGCGCATTGGTGGCGATCACGCCCGTGAACCACAGCACCGCAGCGCCCTCCCGGGCGAAGACGCTCTGTTTTTTGGCAAAGAGCACGAAGAGCCCCGCGCCCGCCCCCACAAGAAGCGGCAGCAGCGAGAGCGCCGTGCGGGTGAACCCGGGCGCAAGATTCCAGAAATAGACGAACACGAACACCAGCCCCACCGCGGTGAGCAGCACGCCGAACACCGTGAGCACCAGCGAAAGGGTTTTGCGGTTGGGCCCCTGCTCGGCCTCCAGCCCCACGTGCCTGCGCTTGCCGTAGATGAGGTCTTCGATATCCGTTTGCAGCGCCGAAGCCAGCGCGGTGAGCATATCGATATCGGGCTGCGTGCGGTCGTTTTCCCAGCTGGACACGGTTTGCCGCGTGACGTGCAGCGCCTCGGCAAGCTGCTCCTGCGTGAGCTTCCGCTCGGTGCGCAGCCGTTTGATGTTTTTGGATACGTTAGCCAATGATGATCGCCTCCAATCGGTTTTTCACAGCTTCAGTATGGCATAGAATAAAAGAAAAGTCACGCAATGATCTGTTGCGCCGAAGGCGCAACAGCTAAATTGTGCTGTGCACAGCTAAATTTGCCTGCGGCAAGCTAAATTTGCTTCGCAAGCTAAATTCGCCTGCGGCGAGCTGAAAAGTTCATTGCGCAGCGTTGTAACTTCAGCTATCGAGCGTATGCGAGATAATTTAGCTGCCCCGTCAGGGGCAATTTAGCTATTGCGTCAGCAATAATTTAGCTGCCGATCCTTCGGCAATTTAGCTTCAGTTTATCGGGCGTCGAGCCCGATGAACTGAAATTTACCCTTCAGGCACGAAAAACGTCTGTTTCGGGCCGGTATCCTGCATGAGGGTGCGCGGGTCGCGGAAGCGGAACAGGTACAGGGCGGTATCGTACAGGTCGCCGGCGCAGCCGCCCAGATGCACCGCCAGCAGCACGGCGGCGTACATTTTATCCCACGCGCCGGGCAGAAGCAGCGCCGCCCCGCCGAACACGACCGAAAATACCGTAAAGGGCGCCAAAAGCGAAATGAGCGCCGCGCGGCGGTATACCCACACCTGCGGCACGCCGCAGAACGCCACCGTGAGGGTAAAGCCGTAGGTGAGCTTTTGCCGGGTGAGCAGCTTATACGCCGCGCCGTGGGTGAGCTCGTGCAGCACGATATAAAGAAGCATGACCGCCAGCACGATGAAATATTTGACAAGGCTGAAATTGCCGAAAAAATCGGTGGGGCGGATCAGCAGCGCGGAGAGAACGAGAACGATCGCGGTCACGACCAGCCCCGCCCCGTTCAGCAGAAGGCCGGTCTTTTTGTTTTTCGCGTCGATGGTGTATACGGCGGTATACCCCGCCGGCAATGCGGTTTCGTAATTTTTGTGTTCCATGGTTTTTCCTCCGGGGATATTATAACGCGGAAACGCGGGGTTTTCAATAGATGAAAATTGCAGTTTGTCGCGCCGGAGGCGCGACAGCGATATGGATCCTGCGGATCCG
>CAMVBR010000424.1 GCA_947165755.1 uncultured Clostridia bacterium | reverse complement strand
AGCAGACCCGTGTTGTACAACACAACAGAAAAAGCCGGAACGGCAAACTGCCGTTCCGGCGAAGGAATACAAAAACGGACGTCAGGCGGTTGCATGCTCCACGATGCCCGAGATGATCCCGCGCACGTAGATCACGATGCGCAGCACGATGCTCAGGAACCCGCTCATGAACCGATCGAAAACGTTGACCACGTTTTCTTCCTCCACCGTGCCGCCCACAACGGAGAGGGAGGCGTTTTCTTCGGTCAGCGGCACGAAGGAATCATTCTCATCCACGTACAGCATAAACTGCGGGTATGCGGCGTCGGTTTCCACGGTCATGCCGTCCGTAAGGAAGAAGCGCTGGGTGAGGTCGTCGATCATCCACGGGAAATTCTGGTGCTCCAGATTGCCTACGAACCACATGGTATCGGGGAACAGGCAGGTGGAGGCGTCGATTTTATGATCGGGGGAAATATATTTGCCGAGGCCGTCGGAAACGCGGCGGTTGATATACTTTTCATCCAGCGTACCGGTGTGCTTGGAGGCGGTGGCGCCGAAGGATACCCGCTTCACAAGCGCGTGGCCGTCCGAAAGCTGATCGGATTCTTCCATCAGCGGCACGGCGGGATAGCCGTATTTGGTGATGCCGCCCACGGCGATGCCCTTTTCCATGCAATCGGCAAGCAGGGCTTCCGTTTGCAGGGCGACCTCTTCGTGATAGCGGGTGATGCGCTCGATCAAACCGCCGTATTCCTCCTCATGGCCGCCGAATACGTATTCCACCGCCTCGTCGAAATAGTCGCAGTCCACCATAGCCCAGGCCGCGGGGAACGTGCCGTAGGACGCGCGAAGGAGCTCGGGGATGATATCGCGCACCAGTTCGGCGTAGACCGCCTCCAGCACGAAGGAGGGGATATCCAGCGCGGGGAGGGCTTCGCCGCCGTCAAGCAGCGCCATGAGCATCTCAAACAGCTCCGCGCCCATGGGCATGCCGGAAAGATCCAGATCGTCCATGGAGACGTTCGGGTTGTTGTTAAAATACGACTTTATGTTTTTGGAGGAAAAATCCAGCGCGCCGCTGAACAGCGAGGTGGTAAGCAGATACCCCTCGGCGGCGGAGGTGTTGAAGAAGATCTTATTCACCTTTTCGTTGCCGTATTCGGCAAGATAGGCCATAACGATGGTTGCGCCTTCGCAGCGGCCCAGCAGGTTCACCTTTTCGGCGCCGGTGCCGCGCAGGATGGCGGCGATATAATCCTTGAGCAGCGCGGCGTTCACAAAGGGATCCAGACGCCAATCGTAACGGAAGGTATACGCATCTACCGCGTAAACGCCGTTGCTGATATAATTCGGCGCGACCTCGGGAACGACGAAGGGCGTACCGTTCCAGTATACGGGGGCGTATTCGCCGATGGGATCGCCGTTGTTATCCATAACCACCTTTTCGTAAAGCGGGGCAAGCCATGAGACCAGCTTATCCTTATACGCGGCCTTCGCCTCGGGGGTGCGCAGCACCAGCGCCTTGGCAAGGTCGCCGATGCAGTCGGTGATCGCCTGGGAAATATAGCCGTCGGGCGTTTCCACGGGCAGCACCTCTTCCCCTTCGGCGTTGATCACCGCGGCGTTGCCGCCGAGGATGTAGACCGAGGGCACCGCGGCGGAAGCGGCGGAAACGCCGGCAACGCCCACAGAGCCGAGCAGAAGCAGCGCGGCAAGCAAAACGCAAAGCAGTTTTTTCATAAATCTCTCTCCTGTTCCTTTTACAAAAATATTGCATTTAATTGAATTATATCATATACGGTATTGCCTTTCAACAATTTTTCAAATTATGACGGAAACATGATGAATATATGAAATATTCACGTGTCGGTCAGAATTTATGGGGCCATGTGCGGATGGCCGCCAAATTGCAGTTTATCCGGCAATTCCGCATTCCGCATTCCGCATTCTGCATGAAAAAAGCTGCCCCCGAAGGAGCAGCGAACCGGTTAATTTTAATAGGTTACCGTCCACGTCTGATGGAACAGCAGGCCGATGTTGCAGTTGGAAACCTTTACCACCACGGCCGCAGTGACCTGGTCAAAATGCAGCACGCTGGGGGTGAGGAAATCGAAATCGGTGATGTGGCCGCTGGCCTTATCGATTTTGGCGGTGACGGTGGCGGCGCCCACCCAGGAGTGAAGGCCTTCGAACTTGATCACGCTACCGGCGGCGCCGGAAACGTCCTCTGCGCGAAGCAGGGGGCCGATAACGCCCGCGCTGCCCTGGCCGGGCTGGGGATCTACCTCCCAGTTATCGTCGGTGCCGGTGGAGGTGAGCTTGACTTCGTAATAGGCGCCCTTATCTTCGCAGGTGGCGGAGGCGATCTGCGCCGGGGAGATGGAAAGAGACGTAAGACCCACGGGCGGCAGGGCGGAAGCATCGCCGGGGGTGGCGGTGGTGTTCTCTTTCATGAACTGGTTCATGAGCATCTGCGCCAGCTTTTCAAGCGTGGAGTTGTTGTTGATCTCAAGAATATTGTTATACTGCGAGGTATAGTCGTAGGTGCGGGTGATGCTCTTGGCGTCCGAAGCGATCTTATTATAACCCGTAACGTAGAGGTTGATGATCTCCTCCTTTGTGCTCGGCGTGGTATTGGCCGGGGCGGGCACCGCGGTGGTGTTCTCCGTGGGCGCGGGGGCCGCGGTGGTATTCTCGGCAGGCGCGGAGGGGGTGTTATTCGAAGGCGCCGCCGTGGTATTCTCTACGGGAGCCGCGGTGGTATTTTCCGCTGTT
>CAMVBR010000423.1 GCA_947165755.1 uncultured Clostridia bacterium | reverse complement strand
CTTGCCGCCGCAGCCGCCGCGGCTGCGGCGTCCATAACGGCGTCGATGGCGAGCACCACGGAGAGGGCCAGCACCTCGTCCGCGCCGGAAGCGATATCGATCTCATAGGTATCGCCCCATGCCATCCACTGCTTATGGATGTTCGCAATGGGCGCCCCACCCCGGGTGATGGTGTAGTTGTGGGAGGTGAAATCACCCTGCACGTCCCAATCGAGGCCGTTCACCACGTATTTCGCCTTGAGGAAGCTGAGCTTTTTCACGATCTCGGCCACGTCCTGCCCGCCGATCTCCACGATGAATTTCGGCAGCAGCGCGGGCACCTTCTGCTTGACGTAGGCCACCTCTTCCCCGGCGGCGTTATAAACGAACAGCTTTCTGCCGATGGAGATCATTTTGCCCTCCACGGTATAGCGGTCCTCGCCGGCGGCGTCCTTTACGGTAAACCTCGATTTGAGAGAGAACACCTTTTGCTTGATATAGAGTTTCATCGTTTCGTTCCTTTCTGCGTACGGCAGGCGTTTTTATTCCCAGCGGCCGGTCACGGTTTCGGGGGCGGCGTAGGTCGCCTGCACCGTTTCGCTTGCGGGCGCGGTGACGTCGCCGGAATACTTTACGTATTCCCAGCCGGTAAGCGCGGTCTTTTCGGCGGATACGGCGGTGTAGGTGCGATTTGCCTCCATGGGTACGAGCTCCCCTGCCGCGTTCACAAGCCGCGCCGAAAGGGCGTATTCGGTTTTGTTCGTGGCGATGGAGGTATACCAGTAGAAATCCTCATCCTTCATCAGGCCGTCGGTAAACACGGCGGATACGGCGGCGTTCCCTACGTTGAGGACGCCCGTGCCGTTCGTTTCAGCAATCCCGGCAAAGCCCGCGCCGTCCGCCACGGTCATTTCGCCGTCCACGGTCAGGCGGCCGCGGGCGCTGTAACCGGCTTCGGCCAGTTTCTCCGCCGCCGGATAGTGATAGGCGGAATACAGCCCCGGGGCGAAGCCGTCGAGCACCAACAGTTTTTTCTGCACTTGCAGCGCCGCCCCGGAAGCAACCGAAAGCGAAGCCCCGGGCATGAGAGCAAGATCCTGCGCCAGCGTGAGCGTACCGCTTTGCTGGGTATAGCCGAAGGTGTAGGGCACGGAAAACACCACGCCGTTCAGATCCATCGTGAGCCCGGCGGCCTTCAGCGCTATGCTCTTCACCGCAACGTCGCCCGTCGCCGTGAGCTCGGTGCGGCCGAGATACGGATAGCCCGGCACGGTTTTCGACCCGTCGTAAACAGCATAGAGGCGCGTTTCGGGCGCAAGGCATACGAGCGCGTTTTCGGGGCCGATCATAAGCGAGGTGCTCACGTTATGCGCGCCGCTGGCATACAGCGCCCCGTAGCCGTAAACGGAGGCTGCGCCGTCCATGGTAAACGGACACTGCACCCCCATAACGGCGTAACTGTGGAACGGGAGCTGCTTGTGCTGCGCGAAAGAAATCGCGCTGTAGGTGCCGCCGTGGAAATCGGTGATGATGAAGGGCTCGTAGAGCGCGCCGCCGAGGAGGGACACAACCCCTTCGCCGGTGATATAGCCCATAACGCTGAGCTTGCCCTTGACGACGATCTCCGCGCTCTCGGCAAGCGCGATTTCACCGTGAGCGCCGTAGACTGCGCCGCCCACGGGCTGCGCGCCGGAATAGGTACCGCCCACCGCCAGCAGCGCGCCTTCTTCCACGGTGAGCGTGCCGCCCGCAAGCCGCAGCGTGACGAACACGTTTTCCCCGGCCGGGGTGATCGTGGAAACGTTGCCGTTGGCGGCGGTATTGGCAAAATGCATATCGCGGCTGCCCTCGCCGGAAATGCGGATATTTTCAAAGCCGTAGGGCACCAGCAGCGTGACGCCCGCAGGCACGGTGATATTCTCGGTAAGCGTGACCGAACGCACGAGCGTTACGGTTTCGCCCGCGTTCGCCGCCTCGAGCGCGGCGGGAACAGAGGCGTAGTACCCCGCAAGAAGCGTTTGGGCGGCGGCGTCCGCAAAGCACCGGCCGCAGTTTACGCAGCCGAAGGCCGCCCCGGGGGCTTCGGGCGCTTCGCCGATATAGGCGGCGGGGGTCGTCTCAGTCAGGCTGTGAGGCAGCGCCTCGAGCGATACCGTTTCACGAAACAGCTCCGCGCCGCAATCGCGGCAGTAAACCACGCTGTCATAGCTGCCCGCGGTATCGCAGGTGGGCGGAACCTCGTTTTCCTTGACCGCCGGGGCCGAAACGTGCCGCAGCAGCCCCAGCGTGACGTGCACGCGCGAATACTCTGCGCCGCACACGGCGCAGTATACCACGGTATCATAACCGCCGACCGAAGTGCAGGTGGCGGGAACAAGGTTTTCTTCCACCGCCTCGCCGGGGGTATGGGGAAGAGGTTCCACCGTGTGCCGCTCGCGGGAAAGCTCCTTTTTGCAGGCGGCGCAATACACCACCGCATCGTAAGCCCCCGCCTTCACGCAGGTGGGGCGAAGGAGATTCTCTTTCACCGTGCCGCCGGGCGTATGGCCCTTTGCGGGCACGGCAACGGCAAACACGTCGCCGCAGGCGCAGCGGTACTGCAATACGCCTGCCGCCGTACAGGTGGCGGGGCGCAGCGAAACGGCGGGCTCCTCCCCCGTATAGGCGGGGTGCGTGAACCCTTCCAGCCCGATGGCGGCCCGCAGCACGGCGCGGGCGTCGGCGACCGTTACCTTTCCGTTATGATCCGCATCGCACGCGGGGCGTTTCTCGGGGGAGATC
>CAMVBR010000422.1 GCA_947165755.1 uncultured Clostridia bacterium | reverse complement strand
CCCTGGATCAGCATGGAAACCTGATCCTGCGTTCTGCCGCAGAACGAGCAGCGGATGTGGTCTTTGGGCTCGTCGTATCTGGCCAATGGTTCTTCCTCCTGAAATTATCTCTTGTAAAGCACCTTGTCGATCAGGCCGTAGGCGCAGGCGTCCTCCGCGGTGAGCCAGTTATCGCGGTCGGTGTCTTTTTCGATGATCTCCAGCGGCTTGCCGGTTTCGGCGGCAAGGATGCGGTTCAGCTTATCTCTGGTGCGCAGGATGTGGTCGCTCATGATCTTGATATCGCTGGCCTGGCCCTGGGCGCCGCCCAGGGGCTGGTGGATCATGATCTCGGCGTTGGGCAGCGCAAAGCGCTTGCCGGGCGCGCCGGCCGCCAGCAGAAACGCGCCCATGCTGGCCGCCATGCCCATGCAGATGGTGGAAACGTCGCACTTGATGTACTGCATGGTGTCGTAAATGGCAAAGCCGGCCGAAACGCTGCCGCCGGGGGAGTTGATATAGAAGGAAATATCCTTTTCGGGGTCCTGCCCCTCGAGGAACAGCAGCTGCGCCACCACAAGGCTGGCGGTCACGTCGTTCACCTCTTCGCTGAGCACCACGATGCGGTCGTTCAGCAAGCGGGAGAAAATGTCGTAGGCGCGCTCGCCGCGGTTCGTCTGCTCGATCACGGTGGGCACAAGGGAAAGCTTGGGGTCGTAAAACATTACGTCAACCTCCTTATGATTCGGTTTTGTTGAATGAAATATACTGAAGTATACTGAAAATAAGCTAAAAAGCGGCCGGGGACCCAACCGCTTTTTTCCTTCGGCCGGATTTCCTGAATAGATGTTTGACCGGTTCCGTTTTTTTATTCAGCGTCGGCAGGGGCTTCCTCGGCGGGCGCGGGTTCCTCGGCGGGCGCGTCCAGCGCCACGGCGGCTTCCAGCACCAGGTCGGAGGCCTTGCGGGACTTGATCTGGCTTACGATGCGCTCCTCGGTGATCGCGGCCTTCACGTCCTCGGCCTTTACGCCGTAGCGCTCGGCCATCTTATCGTATTCCGCTGCGATCTCTTCTTCTGTGGCTTCCACGCCCTCCAGCGCGGCGATCTTGGCCAGCGCCAGCTCGATCTTTACGTCCTTTTCGGCTCTGGGGCGGTAGATGGCCTTGATGGAATCCTCGGTCATGCCGATGGCGGCCATGTATTTATCGAAGGACATGCCCTGCGCTTCAATATTGTAGCGGAATTCATCGATCATGTTTTCCACCGCTCTTTCATACATGCACTCGGGGATCTCGCCCTGCGCCAGCTCGGCCAGCTTATCGTAAACCGCGTTTTCAAACTCGGTTTTGGCGGAAGCGGTCTTCTGGTCCTCCAGCGTCTTGCGGATATCGGCCTTGAGCTCCTCCAGCGTATCGAACTCGCTCACGTCCTTTACGAACTCGTCGTCCAGCGCGGGGAGCTGCTTTTCTTTCAGGTCCTTCACCGTTACCTTGAACACGGCCTCCTTGCCGGCAAGGTCCTCGGCGCCGTATTCCTCGGGGAAGGTCACGTTCACGTCGAAGCTGTCGCCCACGCTGTGGCCCACGATCTGCTCTTCAAAGCCGGGAATAAAGGAGCCGGAGCCCAGGGTCAGGTCGTAATCCTCGCCCTTGCCGCCTTCAAAGGCAACGCCGTCCTGAAAGCCCTCAAAGTCGATGGTGGCAATGTCGCCGTCGGCGGCGGGTCTGCCCTCTATGGTGATCTCGCGGGCGTTCGCTTCCTGCTTCTGCTTGAGGTCGTTCTCCACGTCCTCGTCGGTCACTTCCACCTTGGCCTTCACGGCCTCGATGCCCTTGTAGCCTTCAATGGCGATCTCGGGTCTCACGGTCACCTTGCATTCGATCTCAAAGCCGTCCTTATCCACGCGCTTCAGGTCGAAATCTCTGGGCTGGTCCACGGGGTCGATGCCGGCCTCGAGCACGGCAGCGTCGTATGCGGGCGGGAAGGCGTCGTTGATGGCGTCGTCGTAGAACACGGCGGGGCCGTACATTTTTTCAATGATCGCTTTGGGGGCGTGGCCCTTGCGGAAGCCGGGCACGTTGATGGAATTCTTCTGTTTCTGATATACCTTGTTGACGGCGGCGTTGAAGGCGTCGGCCTCAACGGCGACCAAAAGGGTATATTCGTTCGTGCCGGTTTTTTCTGCTGATTTTAACATGTGTTTTCTCCTTCGTCATGATATACAATTATATATAAGCCAAAGTATTATAACAGACTCTTTTCGGAATTTCCACTGTTTTTTTAATTTTTTTTATAAAACAGATACTTTTTTTGGGGTAAAATCCAAAAAATCGGACGAGATCAGCGAATATCGCACGCCGTCCTCGGTAAAATCCGTGAATCGGCCGCTGCGGTCGCCGTGGATATGGCCGAAATAGCAGCGTGTGATACCGTAGGCCTTCAATACGTTAGTGAGGGGCTCCACCCGCTTACCGTCCATCACGGCGGGGTAGTGCATGAATACCACCGGCGCGCCGCCCAGCGCGAGGCCCGCCTCGATGGAGGTGCTAAGCCGCTGCGCCTCCCGGGCGATCACCTTGGCGTTGTCCTCGGCCTCCTGCGCGTCGAAAAACCACCCGCGGGAGCCGCACACCGAAACGCCCTCGCATAGATACGCGTTGTTGAATAAAAACCGGATGGTGGCAAGCCCCTTCTCCTCCAGAAAATTCTGCATCTTGCGCATGGTGGCCCACCAGTAGTCGTGGTTGCCCTTGCCGATGATCTTCGTGCCGGGCAGCGC
>CAMVBR010000421.1 GCA_947165755.1 uncultured Clostridia bacterium | reverse complement strand
TTGCATATCCGTATTGTTTTTCGCACCGAGGAAGCCTTCATCCAGGCACTGCTCTAAAAATGGACGCCTGTCGTACCAGTACCAGTCGTAAATAAACACGTTCACACCGTGCCGCAGTGCCTCTTTGATCTGGAATTCCATCACGGCGGGGTCGGCTTCATCCACCGTGCCCCACAACGGCTTTCTCGGAAGGATCTGATCCTCGGTCCGCTTTTCAGCGCTCAGCACCGATTGCCATTCGCCGATGCCCTGCTCCCAGAACTGCCGGGCGCGGGGCTCTTTCCCGGTGTAGGACGGCCAGATATAGGCCGCGATATCATACTGTTTCATTTCGTTGCTGTCCTTTCTTAGGAGGGACAATTTGTTTTGAATATGTTTGAGAAACAGCTTTTGATGCAGGCAAAAATATCGCGGAGCCACCAGATCATTTTTTGAAAGAGGTTGCCCTGCGGTTGTTCCTGCGTGAGGGAGTTTGAAGTGATCGCATTCACGCCGAGTTTATAAAACCTCTCCGCATTGTCGAGATCGTCGATCGTCCAGACGATGATATCAAGTCCCGACGCTTTCACGGCGTTGACATAATCATCAGGAAGGAAGACGTGGATATCCATGCCGTCAAGATGGTTCTCAACGGCGAAATCAATGTCCTCCTGCGAAACGTTTTCAAAGCCGATGAGATAATAAACGGGCAGTTCGGGCATAAGCTCTTTTATACAAACACAAATCTCCCTGCCGAATGATATAACAACGAACATATCCTTCTCTTCGCGGGCGGAAAGGATCTCGACGACCTCATTCATATATGCCGGATCGGCGTTGGCTTTGATTTCAATAACAGGGTGCAGTCCGTATTGTTTGCACACGTCGAGATACTCTTCAAGCGTTGCGATCTTCAGCCCGGGATAGCTTTCGATATCGTTTCCGACGTCGACGTTGAACTCCATGATTTCGGCATAAGTCAATTCCGAAACCGTTCCCGTTCCGTCCGTCATGTCGTCAACGGTGTCGTTGTGCATCAGGATCCATACGCCGTCTTTGGTTCGCTGAATGTCACACTCAGCGCCCCAGAAATCGCTTTTTCCGGCTGCTTCATACGCAGGAATTGTATTCCCGGGAGCAACGGCGGAATAACCGGTGTGTGCGATCATACGCATAGAACCGGATGGGATCCGATAGGATTCATAAACCGACGCGGCAAACGCCGGTACGGACAACCCCAGCAGGAGCAACGCGGTCAATAAAACGGATATGGTTTTTTTCATGGTCATTCATCCTTTCCTGTGTTCTCTATAAAGCTGAACATGTCAAACCGCAGCGCTTCGGGGGCGTCGCTTCTGAATACAAAGCACAGCCCCAGCGTGCCTGCGTTGTTTTTCAGTCCGATATCAAAGGTCTGATACTTGTCAAAGCCCCCTGTGTTCCCGACAGTACACGTACCGAGGAGCTTGCCTTTTTCATTCTCCTTGCGGACTTCCACCGTACAAGGGGTATCATTGCCGTTGGAAACGCATATCCGCAGTGTCGCGTTTTCAGGCATATTTTTAATGTTCGGGAAGGTCAGATGCATGCCGTCCACAATGCCGCGCAGCTCGAAGCCGTCGTCGTTTTCTTTTTTGACAATACCGTCCGACGCGTCAAAAAACCATTCGCCCCTGATCTCATCCCATTTCGCGTTATACTGCCCAACGCCCACCTTTTTGATAAAATCGTCCGTTACAATCTCGCCGTTGTCTTTCAGGTGCGCGTAGACGATCTTCATTGTGCGGTAATAACGGTCCAGCGGTTCGTCGCTTCCGAAATTCTCGGGCACAGCGTATGTGAAGTAAAGCTGATTGTGGAACGTAAAGAACGTGCCGTGATCGGTAAAGCAATCCTGACAGATCTTTCCGCGGTACGTATACGGCCCATAGATATTGTCGCTCGTGGCGTAATCGCCCTCATGCGAATTGAGATAGTACACGCCGCCGAATTTAGAGATCCAACAGGCGTCGTTCTGCCAACCGTTTTCGATCTCTACCATTTTCGGTTCCTCGGCGAGTGAGATCATATCCTCGTTCAGACGCGCAATGTAATAATGGTCGGCGCCGAGCGTATAGCCCCACATGATATATGGCGTTTGGTTTTCATCGTCGTCAATGAAAACGGTGGGATCGTAAGAAGGCGTTTCGGCGAGGCGCGGCGGCAGCAGCGGCGCGCCCAGTGCGTCTTTATACGGCCCCGCGGGGCCTTTTTCGCTCACCATCACGCCGGTCTGATACTGCTGCTGTGAAAAATAGAAATAGTATTTGCCGTTTCGCTCGGCGGAATCCACCGCGTAGCATTCTTCGCATTGTCCGAGAAAGGTGTCCTCCGGATGAGCCGTCGCTTCCAATTTCCAATTCACCAAATCATCCGAAGAGAAGATCCGCCAGTCGTCCATGCGGAAGATCGGCTGGCCTGGGCCTCTGTCATGCGAAGAAAAGAGCCACGCCTTGCCGTTATAGATATGCACATGCGGATCGCACACGCCCATATCGGGAAAAATACGGATAAAGTCTCCGTCCGGGAGCTTCATATCGTCAACCTCCTGCGCTTTCTGTTTTGATGAAAAAATACGGGAAGTGAATTCCCCGAATGCTTCTCCGAAGGGCAAAGGCGCGGGCGTGATCCTGAGCGCCCAGTCGGTGGCCGTTGGCTTTTCGCCGATGCAGTACGTGCCGAGCGCCGACGCTCGGAAAGCCCCTATCCTTCCGTATTCTCCGCTGATAGGATCATACCACTGATACTC
>CAMVBR010000420.1 GCA_947165755.1 uncultured Clostridia bacterium | reverse complement strand
AAAGCCGGCGCTGCCGGAAAACGGAATAAACGCAAGGATCACAGACATGATCACAGAGAAAAACTGTTGGATGATCAGAATGACGTTGCTCATAAAAATTGCGCTCCTTTTTTTACAAAATACGGTTTAAGTATACAACAAAACAAATCGATTGTAAAGCATGAAAACAATTAAATAAATAAATCTTTACATTCATTTCGCAAATATGATATACTGAAAGTTACATTAAGTAAATAAATCTGTCCCCAAAGGAGGGATCGCATTGAAAAAACGAAAACCGCGGGAAAAGCGGACCTTCGGCTTCGCCTGGTTCGTGATGCTCGCCGTGCTGCTGCTGTTTGTGCGGCTGCTGGAGGTATCCATGTTTGCCCGGCAGATCGCCTCCGTAAGCTTGTACAGCTTATGGTTCTACGGCATGATACTGCTGTTTGAAAAGCTGAACCATGCGGCGGAAAAACGAAAGGCGAAGGAATGGAAGGGCCTGCCCCAAAAGAAATCGCGGCTGAAAACCGTGCTGGCGGCGCTGTATCTTGTTGCCCAAACGCTGATATTGCTGCTCTTGGTATCGAACCAGTTTACCGGCAGCGTAAGCGCCCGCATATATTACGACAGCCTGAACAGCTCTCTGCATATCTTTTTAACGGGCCTGAGCGCCGTTGTGTGCTTTGTTGCCGCCGCTATGATCGGCCGCAAAGAGAAGCGCGTCGGCGGCGAGACCGCCGTTGGCCTGCTGAAAACCATCGGTACCGTTTGCGCCGTAACCACCCTGTTTCTGATCCTTTATACGGTGCTGGCGCTGCAGTGCCTGAACGTACTCTCTTGGATCGTGCGCATTTACGTGGCGCTGAACGCGATCACTCTGCTGGCGGGGCTGGCGCTGTCCGTGATCCGGCGGCAGGTGCTGGAGGATTTCAACTATCCCCTGCTGTTTGATTTTGTGCGCCGCGCCAGAGGCAAAAAGCTGGCGGACCTGCTGGAGGAATACACCGGCCTTTCGGTAAAATCCCTTTACAGCGTTTCATACGTAATGCGTATTCTGCCCGGGATCGTACTGGGGCTTTTGGGCGTGCTGCTGGTATCCACCTGTTTTTACAAGGTGGAATCTTACGAGCAGGCGCTGGTGTACCGCTTCGGCAATATCGTGGGTGAGGCCGCCGTGGAACCGGGGCTGCACCTGAAGCTGCCCTGGCCCATCGATAAGGCGGAGATCACGGACGTGCGCCGGGTGCGGGAGCTCACCGTAGGCTACGAGGACGCGGTTTCCACCGATAACCTGTGGACCCAGAACCACGCCGGCGAGGAATATAAGCTCTTGCTGGGGGACGGCAACGAGCTGGTGAGCATCAACATGAAGATCACCTACACAGTAAACGACCTTTACCGCTACGCCACGGGGTATTCCGATCCCGCGGCCATGCTCAGCGCGAGAGCGTACGAAGTGGTGATGCGCAAAACCATCAATACCGATCTCACCACCCTGCTGAGCGTTGACCGCAGCTCCTTTGCCGCGGACGTGCGCGGCGTGCTGAACGAATTCTGCGAAACGGCGGGGCTCGGCATTTCGGTGGATGAGATCATTCTGGAAAGCATCCATCCCCCGGTGGATATCGCCTATGTTTATCAGAACGTGGTAAACGCCACGGTGCTGAAAACCACGCTGCGCACCAACGCCGAAGCCGCCGCGGCCGTGGCCATCACGAATGCGGAAGAACAGGCCAACACCGCCGTTATGAACGCGAAAACGGACCAGACCGCCCGTGTGGCGGACGCCGAAGCGGAGATGGAAGAATTTCTTGCGGCCGCCGCGGAATACCGCAGCCATCCCACTGCCGTGGCGCTGGCAAAATATACCGATACTTTTACCACGGTGGTAAAGGACCGCAAGGTATACGTATTTATAGGCAAAACCGCCGCGCAGAACTTTGTGCTGAACCGCAGCGGCGCCGACACGGTGATCGCGGACGCCGCGCTGCCGGAATAAGGGGAAGGAGAATCAGTTATGAAAAAATGGTATAAATGGGTATTTGCCGGTATTCTGGCCGTGATCGTGATCGCCTACGGCTTCTGCTTTACCGTGCGCGAGGGCAGCTGCGCCATCGTTTCGCGGTTCGGTCAGGTGAAAAACGTGGTCACCGAGGCGGGGCTCTATTTCAAGCTGCCCGCGCCCTTCGATAAGGTGATCACCTTCGATTCCCGCAGCCAGTATATGGATTCCGGCTACACCGAAACCCTTACGAACGACAAGAAAAACATCATTCTGCAAACCTACGTGATCTGGCATGTGGAAGATCCTCTCACCTTTTACACAAGCGTGGGCAATCTCACCAACGCCGCCGCGTATCTGAACGACCTTGCCGCCAACGTAAAGAACGGCGTAATGGGCAGCTACAAGCTGAGCGCGCTGGTATCCACAAATCTGGACGATATCAAGATCGATCAGATCACCGCCGAAATGAAAAAGCAGATCGCCGAAAAGGCGCTGGCCGATTACGGCATCAACGTGGAAGAGGTAAAGATCAAGCGCATCGCCCTGCCGGATAACAACCTTGAAAGCGTGCTTGAGCAGATGATCGCCGACCGCGAAAAACAGGTGACCCAGCTGATCAGCGAGGGCAACCGCGACGCAGCCGCCATCAAGAGCGAGGCGGACGCGAAGGCGGCCGGCATCGTTGCCGACGGCAAGGCGGAGGCCGCGAAGATCAACGCCGAAACCGAGAAGAAGATCGCCGAGATCTACGGCGAGGCCTACGACGAGAACGCGGAGCTGTTCGTAT
>CAMVBR010000419.1 GCA_947165755.1 uncultured Clostridia bacterium | reverse complement strand
TGTTTTCGGGCATGCAGGGCGTGCTGCGCTATTGCAACTTCCATTCGCCCAACTTTGATTTCGGCATATTCGCCAATATGTTTTACCACATGCGCGAAACCGGCGTGCCGCTTACCACCTGCGAGCGCGATATGCCCTTATCTCACTTTGCGGTGCATATCTCTCCGGCGGTGTATCTGCTGTGGCCGGTGTACGCCGTATTCCCCCACCCCGTTACGCTGCAGATCATGCAAACGCTCATTCTCGGCAGCGCCGCCGTGCCCGCCTACCTGCTGGCGCAGCAGTTTTCCCACTCCCGCACGGTGGCTTCGGTGTTCGCGTTTCTTACGGCACTGCACCCCGCCGTGGGCAACGGCGCCAACTACGATTTCCACGAAAATTGCTTTTTGCTGCCGCTGCTGCTGTGGGCCTTCTGGTTCGCCGAGCGCAGGCAGTACGTGCCCTTCGCCGTGTTCTGCGCCCTCACCCTCGCCGTGAAGGAGGACGCCGCCGTTTACGTGATCTTTCTGGCGCTCTTCCTGCTCGTGGGGCGGCGGCGCTATATCGCCGGTATCGTCACCGGCGCGGCGGCGGGCGTGTGGTTCCTGATCGCCCTGGGGCTGCTCACCAAATACGGCTCGGGCGTGATGACCGGGCGCTACGGCAACTATATTTTCAACGACGGCGGCCTCATGGAAGCGATCAAAACTGTGCTGGCCGACCCGGCCTACGTGTTCACGCAGCTGTTCGCAGATAAAAACGGCCCGTCGCTCGAGAAGGTGACCTACGCGGTGACGATGCTGCTGCCGCTGGGCTTTCTGCCGCTGTATATCAAGAAGCCCTCGCGCATCATTCTGCTGCTCCCCATGCTGCTGGTGAACATGATGACCGTTTACCCCTACCAGTTTCAGGTGGGCTACCAGTATTCCTTCGGCAGCGCGGCGTTTCTCATTTACCTTGCCGTGATGAACGCGGCCGACCTGCCCGGGCGCGATACCCTGAAGGCCATGCTGGCCGCCGCGCTGTGTATTTCGGCGCTGTGCTTTACCGCCACCACCGGCCGCACCGCCGTGGGGCTTGCCGGGGAAAACGCCCGCAACCGCGAAAAATACGCCGTAATGGAGGCCGCGCTTTCCGAGATCCCCGAAGAAGCGAAGGTGGCCTGCTCCACGTCCCTTTTGCCCCACCTTGCCAACCGCGACGTGATCTACGAGGGCTACTACCACAAGGCCGCCCCCGGGGAACGGCTGGATTACGTGCTGGTGGACCGCACCCACGGCCACGATGAGGAGCTGGAAAAATTCACCGCCCTCGGCTATACCGTGACAAAGGAGATCACGCTGGACGGGACGGTGTTGATCTTAGTTTTAGAGTAATATTGCAGTTTACCGCTGAGTAAGTGACCAGTGACCAGTGGCCAGTGACCAGTAATCTGTGACCGGATCAGCCTGCCTTAACAGATGCTGACCACTGACCACTGGCTGCTGGCCACTGGAATTTGTAGGGCGTCGAGCCCTACAAATTCCAATTTGAATCACAATTCCGTCACCTTCGCATAAGATACACCGATCTTATTTTTGCGGAGGGAAGCGAATGCTTATGGAAAACAGAGTCAACGCCGGGGTATCGTTCTTTTTGGGAGCGAACACCCCCGGCGGATTTTTTTCGCTGTTTGACGAATTATATATGCCGAAGGACGGCTGGAAGCTGTACATCATCAAGGGCGGGCCGGGCACCGGCAAAAGCACCCTGATGAAAAAGATCGCCGCCGAGGCGGAGCGGCGGGGCCACTACTGCGAGCGCATCTTCTGCTCCTCGGACCCCGCCTCGCTGGACGGCGTGATCATCCCGGCCCTGAAGGTGAGCGTGGCGGACGGCACCGCGCCCCACGTGCTGGAGCCGAAATACCCCGGGGTGAGCGAGCGCATCGTGGATTTAGGCCGCTTTCGCAATGACGCCCGCCTGCGGGAGCACGCCGCCGAGATCATCCGCCTTACCGATGAAAACAAAGAGATGCACACCGCCTGCACCCGCTACCTGAACGCCGCCGGGGCCGCAGGGCAGGACCTGATGCAGCTCGTATCGGACGCGCTCGATACCGATAAGGCGGAAAACTTCGTGCGCCATCTGGCGGCCCGGGAATTCGGCGCGGGCGCGGGCGGCGGGGGGACCGTACAGCGCCGGTTTTTAAGCGCGGTCACCCCGGTGGGCGTGCATACCTTCTATGAAACCGCCGACGCCCTCTGCGAGCGCAAAATCGTGCTGCACGACGAGCTCGGCCTGCCCGCTGCGGTGATCACCGCCGCCCTGTGCGCGCTGGCGCTGGAAAGCGGCTGCCGCGTGATCAAGTGCCTGTGCCCCCTTGCCCCCGAGCGCAAGATCGACCACCTGATCTTGCCGGAGCTCTCGCTGGGCGTGTTCACCTCCAACGAGCGGCACCCCTTCCCGCACGAAAACGCCAAAAACGTGCAGTGCGTGCGCTTTCTTACCAAAAACGAGACCCGGCTGCATAAGAACCGGATCCGCTTCACCCGCCGGGCGCAGGGAGAGATGCTCGCCGAGGCGCTCCGGTACCAGCAGAAGGCCAAGGCCCTGCACGACGCCCTCGAGCAGTATTATATCGACGCCATGGATTTCGACAGCCTCGCCGATTATACGGAACGGCTGATCGGGAAGATTTTTGAATAAACCTTTTCCAAGAAACCAACACAGGACAGTCCTTTTCGGGCTGTCCTGTGTTTTTTTCTGCGTTTATTCGCCGTAGGTCTCGGTGAGCCACTGCGTCCAATCGTGAT
>CAMVBR010000418.1 GCA_947165755.1 uncultured Clostridia bacterium | reverse complement strand
CTATACACTGCGCACGGGAGAGATCATCACCAAAACGAAAGCGGGCGAATGGGCGTTGGAGAACGGGCTTTGCCCCGATGCGGCGGCGCTTGAAACCGCGCTGCGGGTACGAAAAGCGCCGCGCATATTCAAAGAAGAGGAAGCGCTGCAGGCGTATGCTGCCGCCATCGGGCCTGCGGTTCTGAAATATGCGGACGTGCTGGAACGGGAATTGGAAGGAATCGTAAAATGAGAAAAGAATACAACAAACTGATCCGGGACCGTATTCCCGAAATCATCGCCGCAAACGGAAAGACAGCCGCAACGCGCACGTTGACCGATGCGGAATTTGCCGCCGCATTGGAAAAGAAGCTGCAGGAAGAAATGGCGGAGTATCTCGAAAGCAAAGCTCCCGTTGAGCTTGTGGACGTTCTGGAGGTCGTGCAGGCGCTGGCGGAAAACGCGGGCGTTTCCTTTGACGAATTGCTGAATATCAAAGCTGAAAAACAGCGCACGAACGGCGCGTTCCGAAAGAAACTGTTTCTGGAATATGTTGAGGACAAGCGGGACGTTTAAGCCCGCGGAGGTTTTGCTATGGAAGTATGGGATCTGTATAACGAGCGCCGGGAACGCACGGGGCAAAGCCATATCCGGGGCGACGCGATCCCTGAGGGGCTCTATCATCTTGTCGTTCACGTATGAATCAGAAACAGCCGGGGGGAATACCTGATCTCGCAGTGCAGCCCTGATCGCCCTTCCTTTCCGCTGAAATGGGAATGCGTGGGCGGCTCGGTAGTGAAAGGCGAAAACAGCCTTGCGGGCGCATTGCGTGAAACGCGGGAGGAAGTCGGCCTGCAGCTTTTGCCCGAACGCGGGAATCTTGTGTTTTCCACCGTCGGCAGAATCGTAAACGGCGTCCGCTTCTCGGATATTCTCGACGTGTGGCTGTTTTCTTACGACGGACCGGTCGTTTTGGAAAACGCGACCACGGATGAGGTCGCGCAGGTGCGGTGGATGACCAAAGCGCAAATCAAAGATCTGTTTGACCGCTGCGAGCTGGTCCATACGCTCGGCTATTTTTTCAACACGGAAGGGCTGTGCTGACAAAATAAGAAATGTTTTTTATTCCGGAACCCATGGAGGCAAAAAGGTATGAGCGAGCAGACAACAAAAGGAAAAATAAAGATAGAGAGCGTCAATCCCGTTGAAGAATCATTGGGGGAGTGGATCGACCGTGAATTCGACGCGTTTGCCGAACAGCACGGTGTGGTCTGCAATTACACGCCTTTTGCGTTTGTTGCGAAGAAGAACGGCAAAGCGGTCGGCGTGATCAAAGGGCATTCCTTTTATCGGGAAGTCCATATCGCCGATCTGATCGTGGCGGAAGACTGCCGCGGACAGGGTGTCGGCACGAGTCTGCTTGCCGCCGTAGAGGCGTATTCTCAGAACAAAGGCTTTGATAATATCAACCTGACCACCTATCGTTTTCAGGCGCCGGAGTTTTACCGGAAATGCGGTTTTACGTTGGAGTATATCCGCGAAAACCCGGATTGCCCTGCACTCGCAAAACACTTTTTTGTAAAGAAAATGAAATAAGAAAAATGATATGCTTATAAAACGGTACGGAGTAAGAGGAAACAGGTATGAAAAAAATATTTGACGATGAGCAATTCTTTACGGGGTATCAGGAACTGCGGCGGAAGGAACAGAACTCCAACGACCTGATCATTGATCCGGCGCTTTACTCGCTGCTGCCCGACCTGACCGACAAAACGGTTTTGGATCTCGGCTGCGGTGACGGGAAGCACTGTGTTTATTTCCTTGATTGTGGGGCAAAAAGCGTTGTCGGAATCGACATATCCGAAAAGATGCTGCAAATCGCGCAAACCCAAAACGCGAACGACGCAATTCGATATATAAAAATGAGCATGACTGATATTGCAGAGCTGCAGGAGACTTTTGATTTAATCTATTCCAATATGGCGTTTCACTATATTGAAGATTTCACTGCGTTTGCAAAAACGCTCTTTGACGTTTTGAATCCCAGCGGTTTTCTTTTGTTTGCGCAGGAGCACCCGGTGATCACGGCGACGATAGACGGAAAAGGGTATTTTAACAGGTCGCCCTCCGGCAAAAAGCTCTCTTACGTGTTTTCAGATTACGGCGTTCCCGGTAAGCGCGTCACCCGTTGGTTTGTGGACGGCGTAGAAAAGTATCACCGCCGTATTTCCGATATTCTCAACGCGCTCATAATCGCAGGTTTTGTAATCGAGCGGATCGAAGAACCGCTCCCCGAAAAATGGGTGATCGAGAAATATCCGGCGTATGCGGATGAACGGATAAAGCCGACGTTTTTGATCGTGAAAGCGCATAAAGGATGAAACAATGAAACCTTATACAATCAAACAAATCGGGCTTGAAGATTATCCGAAGTGCGGCGCGATCTGGGATATGGACGCCTGCCCCTATATGCAGACGTTTATTTCTCAAATCAAAGCAGGAGTGCGCGAGGTATATATTCTCACCATGAACGGCGCTTATATCGCCGAATGCGATTTGGTTTATGATAATCCCGAATACGAGACGGTTCCCGGTAAACGGCTGTACCTTTCCCGCCTGATCGTGAAAAAGGACGAACGCGGCAGGGGATACGGGAAAGCGATTTCACAGTACGTTTTGAACGTCGTAAAGGAAAAAGGGTTTCTTGAGATCGCCCTCGGCGTCAACTGCGACAACACCGTCGCAGTGGGGTTATATAAAAGCCTCGGCTTCACGGTTTACGAAAAAGCCGAGGAT
>CAMVBR010000417.1 GCA_947165755.1 uncultured Clostridia bacterium | reverse complement strand
CATGAACGCCGCCGGGTATAACTTTATCTATATTCAGGGCGACGTGGGCACCGTTACTTCCTCCCGCGGGCTGACCGACGACGGGCTCGATCTGAACGCCCACGGCACCGCCATGCGCTACGGCTACGAAATGGGCTATATCACCCTTACCCTGAATATGACAGAGGAAGAGCGCATCCGCGTGAACGAGGCCCTCGGCGATAAGCTGGGCGTGGCCGAAGGTAAGGGTACGCAGGGCTACACCGTATGGTACGAGGGGCTTGCAACCGTACCTGCGCAAGAAGTAAAGCCGCTGCTGAACATCGCGCACGACGCGTTTCTGATCCGTGTGGATAACAAGCTGATCGCCGCCGCGGGCAAGGCCAGCATTGTGGATAACCTTGTGCTGAAAGACAAGGTCGGCAATTACTATACCGTTACCGAAGTGGGCTTTATGGAGCTGGGCGATACCCTCAGCGTATATCTCAGCCCCGGCGAAACCTTCGGCGAGCTGCTTGTGGGCGGCACGGGCCTTACCGGCTTCCCTTACGCCTGCATCCGCGATACGCTGGGCGAGAACGTGATCGTTATGGATCTGATGAACGACGCCGCCGGTTACGTTGAAAACGACGCCATCTTTGTATACGCCGGCATTCAGTACGCGCCGGAAGCGGATTACGACGGCGATACCTGGGGCCTGGTTTCTTACGGCGAGCACACCGGCAGCACCCTGATCGGCAAGCTCTATCAGCTGGTTGATAGAGTAAAGGCGCCCAAAGAATAAACGGAATGCTCAACGCGTCATTCGGAATTGATTCACCGCACTTAAAGGAGGAGAGTTTATGAAGAATCCGCTTGCGTTTCTGTTTTCCAAAGAGGAGACGGATACCCACGTAAACAACCGTGAGATCCTGTCTTACGCCTCCGGCCTTGCCGGGCAGAATATCTCTTACGCGTTCATTTCGGGCCGCCTGACGTATTTTTACGAAAACCACGCCATGAGCCAGAAAAACGCCAGCCTTGTGGGCAAGCTGATGACCGCCACCCACCTATGGGACGCGATCAACGATATGATCGTGGGCGCGTGGGTGGATAAGCGCCCCCATAAGCCCTATCAGAAGATGCGGCCCTATCTTTTGTATCTGCCGGTCGTGATCGGCGTGCTGGGCGCGTGCATGTTTCTGCGCGTGGGGTCTTCGGACGTGTTCCGCCTGATCTATCTCGGCGCGTGCTATTTCATGTGGGATCTGTTCTATTCGTTTCAGGACGTGGGGCTGTGGGGCCTGCTGGCGCTGTCCAGCCCCCATTCCCACGAGCGCAGCCGCATCGCCCAGTGGGTGAGCATCGGCGCGGGCGCGGGTTCCACTGTGGCCGGGGCGTTCCCGTTTTTATGGGACCTGATGAAAAAAAGCATACCGGAGCATTCCATCTTCACGATTTTCGCCTTTGTGTTCGGTTTGGGCGGCGAGCTGCTCAGCCTGCGGGCCGCAAAGTTCCGCGAGCGGGTGGATTCCCCCGTGCAGGCGCAGGAAAAGCTCTGGGAATCGCTTGCGGTGATCCGCCATAACCCCACGCTGATCCTGATTAGCTGCGCGCGGCTCTCGCAGGGGCTTTCCCCGCAGATCAACCAGACCTATTTCTTCCAGAGCGAATACCGGAAGAATTCCGCCGGATTCCTGAAGGGCGGCACCGCCGAAATGGTGTACGGCATCATCTCCGGCGCGCCCGGCGCGGTGGCCATGCCCTTTGCGAATAAAATCATCGATAAGCTGGGCGGCATGAAACGCCTGCTGGTGGTATCGCAGCTTACCGCCATCGTTACGCGTCTGGCCGTATTCGGCGTGGGCAATATCCCTGCGCTGAAATACAACACGGTGATCGGCTTCTTTGTGATGAGCCTGCTGTGCACGGTGTACAATATCCCCGGCGCGCTGATGGATATCGCCCACCGCAGCCTTACCAGCGATTCCATTGACGAGGTGGAGCTGAAAACCGGCATCCGTACCGAGGGCGTTTCGTTCTCGATGCAGAATTTCACTTCAAAGCTGACCTCGGGTGTGCGCACCTACATCCAGAATTTTTTCCTGTTCAACTTTCTTGAGTACAAAACCTACGACAGCGAAAACTACATCGATATGCAGGGTGAGAAATTCTACAAATGGCAGTTCCCGATGTTCATGCTGGGGCCCATTGTGGGGTCGGCGCTGTATCTGCTTTTCATCAGCTTTGTAAAGGACGATAAAAATCACCGGGCGGAGGTGGAAGCGCAGCTCAAAGCGCGCCGCGCAATGCGGGAAGAAGACGTAAACCCGGCGGAATAATTAAGAAAAATCAATTATATTTTCAGAAACATTATTCTTTTTGATATTGACAATCCCTTTCATTTGTGGTTAAATAATTGCAATAACCAAAAGACGAAGACGGAATTAATGATCGTCTCCCCTGTTTTCAGAGAGCCGGCGGGCGGTGCGAGCCGGTATACAGCGGCGGTCAGTCTCCTTCCCGAGTTGGCTTCGTGAACCAAAGTAATGAAGCACGGCCGCCCCGTTACAGGCTATGGGCTTATCTGAGCCCGAAGAGCGCCCGCATGCATGCGGGAAGCAGGGTGGTACCGCGGAATTTTCCGTCCCTGAGGAGATTGCCTCCTCGGGGGCGGTTTTGTATCATGCGGAATTCGGAATTGCAGGGGCGCAAACATATATCTGATATTACACGGAGGATTTTTAACATGGACAGAGAAGTAAGAGTTGCCGATATTACGTTAAAGCGGCAGAGTAAACACAGCGGGGCTTTGAGCTTT
>CAMVBR010000416.1 GCA_947165755.1 uncultured Clostridia bacterium | reverse complement strand
GTCTTTTCGTGTTTGTCGATCTTTTGGTACAGGCCCGCAAGGTACTGCTCTTCCCGGTTTGCGGCGCGGATCTCGCGGATGTTTTCAAGGGATTCCTGAATGCCGTCGGAGACCGCCACGGCGTCGGCTTTCAGCTTTTCGGAATTGCGTCTGGAGATTTTCCGGCTGCCGAACAGAAGCGCGAACGCCACCGGCACGCCCCAAAGGCAGGCCAGCGCCATGCGCCAGTCATAGATCAACAGCATCACGGCGATGATCGCGGTGGAGATATACGCACCGTACAGATAGCCGAGGCAGTGAGACCAGACGTGCTCCAGCCGGTTGACGTCGTCCATCATCGTGGCGGTCAGGTCCGCCAGGTCCCGCTTGCCGAACCACCCGAGCGGGAGCTTGCGAAGCCGCTCCGCCAGCGTCAGGCGCGTCGCCCGCACCTCGTTATACACCAGACCGTAGGTGCAGCGGTACTGCTGCAGATGCGTGACGAAGGAGAGGACGACGAAGGCGAGGAGCAGTATGAGGAACAGCCAGACCTTCGGCAGCGCCGCGCCTGTCACGAGTGTATCCATATAGTGCTGCATCATGAAAAACAAAATGCCCATGCCCGCCATCATGATGAGGTTGACGATCACGGTCCAGAACGCGCCTTTTTTGGTGTTGCTGAGGCCCTTGTCTGTCAGGGCGTATTTCTTTTTGAAATTCTCACCGAACATTACGCTTCCTCCTTTCCGGAGGCGATCTTCCATTCGACCGCCCGGTTATATTCCTTCCACATTCGCTCATACAGTCCGCCGGAAGCGGAAAGGGTTTCATGGGAGCCTTCTTCTTCCACCCTGCCGTTTTCCAGCACGATGATCTTATCCGCCCCCACGACGGTGGAAAGCCGGTGGGCAATCATGATGACCGTGCGTCCCTCCGTCAGTTTCTTCAGCGCCTTCTGGATCAGCGCCTCGTTTTCGGGGTCGGCAAAGGCCGTGGCCTCGTCCAGCACGATGATCGGCGCGTTTTTGAGGATCGCCCGGGCCAGCGCCACCCGCTGTTGCTCGCCGCCGGAGAGGTACGTT
Source organism: uncultured Clostridia bacterium (assembly GCA_947165755.1). GTDB lineage: Bacteria > Bacillota > Clostridia > Oscillospirales > Acutalibacteraceae > RUG806. The sequence continues at coordinate 1,718 of CAMVBR010000416.1, read as the reverse complement.
CCCTGGGAGCCGATGACCGTATCGATGCCCTGCGGCAGTTTGTCGATGATATCGTCGCACTGCGCCGCGTGCAGCGCCTGCAGCGCTTCTTCTCTTGTCGCTTCCGGCCGCGAAGCGCGGACGTTTTCCAGAATGGAGGTCTTGAATAACTGGGTATTCTGGAACACGAAGGCGATTCTCTCCATCAGCGCGTGGGGATCGATCTCCTTTACGTTGACGCCGCCCACCAGAACCTCGCCGGAGGATACGTCCCAGAAGCGGGGGATAAGGCTCGCCGCCGTGGTTTTTCCGCCGCCGGAGGGGCCCACCAGCGCCACGGTCTGCCCGGGCTTTACCGTAAACGAAACGTGATCGAGAGCGGGCAGCGCCGCACCGTCATAGGTAAAGGATACGTCTTTGAAGACGACGCTGTTATCGCGCGGCGACTGTGGATTATCCGTCACCGGAAGGGTCGGCGCGTCCATCACCGTGTTGATCCGGCCCAGCGCCGTTTTTGCCAGCATGGTACCGGCGGAGGCAAACATGATGCGCGCCAGCGCCGTGGATACGATCGCCGAAAAAACGGCGTAGAAAGCAAAATTCGTGACGAAACCGGCGAAATCGCCCTTGGCCAGCGCCCCCGGGGCAAGGATCAACGCAGCGGGAACGAGGAAGATAAATGCGCCCTCGGTGAAGGTCAGGTTGACCGACTGGGGCACCCGGCAGACGTCGTCGTTGTACGTCTGCGCCTTTTCGCTGTACGCGTCGATCGCCGCCTTGAAGGCCTTGAAGGAGTACACGGTCTGCTGAAAGACCTTGACCACCGGAATGCCGCGCACGTATTCCGTGCCCGCTTTGCTCATCACGTCCTGCGCCGCCTGATATTCCGCCATCAGGCCCGCGTTCTTGCCGCCCATCATCGTGAACATGGCGGCGACGGAGATCACGGCGGAAAGCAGACACGCCGCCCCCATGCGCCAGTCGAACACAAACATCAGCACCAGCATACCGATAAACATGGCCGCCGTGCCCACGATATCCGCCAGATTATGGGCCAGCAGGGTTTCGGTCTCCGCCGCGCCGCCATCCAGGCGGTTGCGCAGCAGGCCCGAGGCGTTATTGTCAAAAAAGCCGAGGGGCGTTTTCATCAGATGGGAAAGGCCCGCCTTGCGGATATTCGACGCTGTGCGGAACGCCGCCAGATGCGTGCACATCAACGCGCAGAAATACACGACGATCCCGCCGAAGGCAAAGGCGAACGCCAGCCACCCGTATTTGGCCAGCGCCGTCGCCTGCGTCCAATCCGGCGCCACGGCGATCAGGTCCCGCGCCGCCAGCCAGATGCAGATATACGGGAGCATCCCCAACGCCATGGCCACGGCGGAGAGCCCCAATCCGAGGAACGTGAGACCCTTGTAGCTGCCCGCAAAGCCCAGCAGTACGGACAGATCGCTTTTCTTTTTTTCTTTCATAACAACACCTCCGTTGGTTTATGATTTCAGGATCAGGACCATGATCCCGGAGAGGAGGGCGGCGAGAATCGCCATACCCACGGTTCCTGTCATCCATTTCTTTTTCTTGTCCTTTGCGGTGATGTACGGTCGCAGTCCTCCGTGCCCGGGATGATCCATGCCTTGGTGTGACCGACCCAGTACTCGTCGATCAGAAAGCGGTCGATCAGATTCATGATGGACAGGATCACAAAGCTCTGCCAGAAGCCTGCGAAGAAGCCTCTTGCG
>CAMVBR010000415.1 GCA_947165755.1 uncultured Clostridia bacterium | reverse complement strand
TGTTCACCTGCTACATCGGCGGCGCCACCCGCTGCACCCTGCGCTGCAATCTGGTAACGGATTGACGACGATCCGGTATATCCTTTCGTTTTGAAAAATGCACCTCCTCCGGGGGTGCATTTTTACTTTTCCGCTTTTTTCAAAAGGTTTTTTCTGTTCGGCATGAATTCACCTTGACATCCGAGCGTTCATTTACTATATTGAAAAGGGAAGAAATCCTTAACACGGAATGAGGCAAGCAAAATGAAAGAATATATCACGCTGCGGGATCGGCCCGCGCTGACGGATGCGGCGGCCGAATGGTTCCACCGCAAATGGCGCGTGCCGAAGCAGGCGTATCTTGATTGCATGAACGCGTATCTGAATGCAGAAACGGAATACGGCTGGTATTTGTGCCTTGACGGCGAAAAAATAGCGGCGGGGCTGGGCGTGATCGAAAACGATTTTCACAACCGCAGGGATCTCGCGCCGAACGTGTGCGCCGTTTACACGCAGCCCGAATATCGCGGGCAGGGGATCGCCGGGCGGCTGCTGGATATGGCGGTGGAGGATCTGCGCGCCAAGGGGATATCGCCCGTATACCTGCTCACCGATCACACGGGCTTCTACGAGCGCTACGGCTGGGAGTTTTTCTGCATGGCGCAGGGCGACGGAGAAGAAAAACCATCGAGAATGTATATTCACAGATAGATCGGAGGAAAGAAATGCAAAACACAAACTATATCATTCGCCAGGAGGCAGAATCGGATCACGCCGCGGCGGAAAACCTTGTGCGGGAATCGTTTTGGAATGTCTACCGCCCGGGCTGCAGCGAGCATTACGTGCTCCACGTGCTGCGAAACGATCCCGCGTTTGTGAAAGAGCTGGATCTCGTTATGGAGCAGAACGGCCGCCTCATCGGGCAGAATATGTTTATGAAAACCGTGATCGAAGCGGACGACGGCCGCTCTATTCCGGTGCTCACCATGGGGCCTATATGCATCACCCCCGCGTTAAAGCGGCAGGGCTACGGCAAAAAGCTGCTGGATCATTCTTTGGAAAAGGCCGCCGCCATGGGCTTCGGCGCGGTGCTGTTTGAGGGCAACATCGGCTTTTACGGCAAAAGCGGGTTCGATCACGCCCGCAGGTTCGGCATCCGCTATCATGATCTGCCCGAGGGCGCCGATGATTCCTTCTTTTTGTGCCGGGAGCTGATCCCCGGTTACCTCAACGGCGTCACCGGCGTCTATCAGACCCCCGCGGGCTATTACGTGGACGACGCGGACGTGGAGGCCTTCGACGCCGCGTTCCCCGCCAAAGAGAAGCTGAAGCTCCCGGGCCAGCTTTTCGGCTGAGGGCGTTATGAAGGAGCTCGTTTTATACGTCCACGGCAAGGGCGGCGGCGCGTCCGAGGCTGCATTTTACCGCCCGCTGTTCCCGGCGTGCGAGGTGCTCGGGCTCGATTACGCTGCCAAAACCCCGTGGGAAGCCAAAGGGGAGTTTCGTGCCGCCGCAGAACGCCTGCGGGGCCGCTTCGGCAAAATCACGCTCGTCGCCAACAGCATCGGCGCCTATTTCAGTATGTGCGCGGGGCTCGACGCCTTTCTTCACCGGGCGTATTTCGTTTCTCCCGTTGTGGATATGGAGCGCATGATAATGGATATGATGCGTTTGGCGGGCGTGACCGAAGCGGAACTGCGGGCGCGGGGAGAGATCGCCGTTCCCTTCGGCGAGACGCTCTCATGGGAATACCTGCAATACGCGAGGACGCATCCGATCCGCTGGAACGCGCCCACCGAGATCCTTTACGGGGAAAAGGACGCGCTCGTGCCCATGGATACCGTAAAAGCGTTTGCCGATACGCACAAAGCCGGCCTTACGGTGATGAAAAACGGGGCGCACTGGTTTCATACCGACGAACAGATGCGTTTTCTTGCCGCATGGCTGCGGTGGTGTGAGACCGGTTCCGGTAACCCAAATACCGATCATGGAGGGATAATTTGAAAATACTTGTACTCAACGGCAGCCCCAAGCGGGAGGACAGCGATACCCTGTGTATGACCCGCGCTTTTTTGGACGGCATGAACGAGGCCGCCCCGCAGAACGTACATATCATCCATACTGTGGATCGCCGTATAGAATACTGCACGGGCTGCTTTACCTGTATGCGCAACGGCGGCGATTGTGTGCTGAAGGACGATATGAAGGCGATTCTGCGGGAGATTCTGGAGAGCGATCTGCTGCTGTTCAGCTTTCCGCTTTACTGCTACGGCATGCCCGCGTCCCTCAAGGCGCTGCTGGACCGCACCTTGCCTCTTTCGAGCATGGCGATGAAAAAAACAGGGGATCGGTACGAGCACGTGGGGCAGGCGGATTACAGCCGACTTCGCTATGTGATGATCTGCGGCTGCGGCTTCCCGAACGGCAAACACAACTTCGAGCCTGCCGTTTCACAGTTCCGGCTGTGCTTCCCCGGGAACTGTACGATCGTCACTGTGCCCGAAAGCCCCATGTTCAACGCGCCCGAGGCCGCCGTCGTTACCGTCCCGCGGCTGGCGCTCATCCGCAGGGCAGGGCGGCAGTATGCCGAAACCGGCGAGATCAACACGGTGCTGCTCGAGGAGATCCAATCTCCCATGATCCCCGAAGCGCAATATGCCGCCATCGTAAACATCGGCGTGTGAGGCTGTAAAAAACTTCTCTGAAAAGTAAGATATACCTTGTAAATACAAAAGCCGCCTATCGGGCGTCCTCGCAAAGCGTTTTTCCGTGAGGGCCCCTGCAGGCGGTCGTTGTATTA
>CAMVBR010000414.1 GCA_947165755.1 uncultured Clostridia bacterium | reverse complement strand
GCAGTAAACCAGCGCCGCCGCCACGGCGGTTTTGCCGCTGCCCACGTCCCCCTGCAGCAGCCGCCGCATGGCCTTTTGGCCGGTCATATCCGCAAGGCATTCCGCTACGGCCCGCCGCTGCGCCCCGGTGGGGGCAAAGGGCAAAAGGGCGTAAAAGTCCGCAGCCCGGTCTTCTACGGCGTAGGCTGCCGCGTCGGCCGCGCCTTCTTTTCTGCGCAGCAGGCCAAGCTGTAATATAAGCAGCTCGTCGTAGATCAGCCTGCGGCGGGCGGCGTGTACCTCTTCGTCGTTTTTGGGGAAGTGGGCGGCAGGCGGTATTTTTCTACGGTTTCTTCCGAAAGCGGCTCCGGGATCTGTCCCTTTGCTTCCGAAAGCGCCGTGCGCACCGCTTTGGCAACGATCTTTGCGGAAAGCCCCGCCGTCAGCGGGTAGACCGGGTGAAAATAATCCTGCCCCTCGGCCTTCACGAACTTGGGGGAGGTCATTTCATAGTAGCCGCCCGCGCTGCCGCCCAGCCTGCCGTAAAACAGGTATTCCTCGCCCTCTTCGAGCTCGTCCGCCACGTATTTGTTGTTGAAGAACGTGAGCAGCACGATGCTCTCGCCGTCGGTGGCGCTGGTTTTCGTGATGATGGTGCCGCCCGGCGTGCGGTAGACCGAGGCCTTGAAGGAGACCACGGCCCGGATGCAGGTTTTTTCGCCCAAGGGGGCCTTGTTTATGGCGTAAACGTGCTTCCAATCCTCGTAATACCGGGGAAAGGTATACAGCAGCTCGCCCACGGTGCCGATGCCCAGCTTATGGAACTGGGCGGCGCGCTTTTCGCCCACGCCTTTTAAATAGCGGATGTCCGTATCCATAAACGTGCTCACGTTCTCACCTCCGGGGTTCATTATACTCCTTTTGCCGCCGGATTGCAATACGCTCCTTTTTCGGGCCGATCGTGAAAGAAAACTCTTGAAGCGGCGCGCGCTTTATGATATGATTAAAATAATAAAAATCTGAACAGGGGAGAATCGCAATGGCACAGTGGGACGTGGATTATTTAACGCTTTGCAGAACCATTCTGGAGCAGGGCGTGCGGGTGCATAACCGCACGGGCGTAGACACCGTAAAGGTGCCCGCATGGACGTTTTCGTTCGATCTGGGAAAGGAATTTCCCATTCTTACCACCAAGCAGCTCTTCATCCGGCAGGCCGTGCTGGAGATGCTGTGGATCTATCAGGCGCAGTCTAACGACGTCCGCTGGCTGCAGGAGCGCAATGTCCACATCTGGGACGAGTGGGAGATCGACGAAAACGGCTTCTGGACCGCCGAACAGATGCTGCCCGGCCCCGACGGCAAGCTCGCCAAAACGCTGGTCAAAAAGGAATTCGGCAAGGAATGGGCCCATACCATCGGCACCGCCTACGGCTGGATCGTGAACAAATTTCAGCTTACGCAGAACCTGATCAAAACCATCAAGGGCAACCCGGAGGACCGCCGCATGCTCATGAGCCTGTGGCAGAACGATTATATCCCCACCGCGGTGCTGCCCTCGTGCGTGTGGAGCAGCGAGTGGGACGTGACCGACGGCAGGCTGAACGCCTGGGTGCACCAGCGCAGCTGCGACGTGCCCTTGGGCCTGCCCTTCAACGTGACCCAGTACGCCACCCTGCTTTGCATGCTGGCGAAGGTATGCGGGCTGCAGCCCGGCACGCTGAACTGGAGCATCAAGGACGCCCACATCTACGTGAACCAGATCGAGCCAATCAAAGAGCAGCTCCGCCGGTTCGATGAAAACGGCAGCCTGCCCGCGCCCAAGCTCTGGCTGAACCCCGAGGTCACGGATTTCTTCGCCTTCGATAACTCCAAAGACTGCAAGGACGTAAAGCTCGAGGGCTACGAGCACATGGGCAAGCTGGCGTTCCCGATCGCAACGTAATATAACTAAGGCAGGTATCTATGTCCCGTTTTATCACACTTTGTTCCTCCTCCTCCGGCAACGCGGCCTTTGTGGGCACGGGCAGCTACGGCGTGCTCATTGACGCGGGCGTCAGCGCCAAGCGCATCAAAACCGCTATGACCGAGGCGGGCCTCGACCCGGATTTCATCAAGGCCATTTTCATTACACATGAGCACGACGACCACGTAAAGGGCCTCAACGTGCTGGCGGCGTCGTTGAAGGTGCCCGTTTACGCTACCCCCGGCACCATGGCGGGGCTGGCGGACGCCAATATTCTGGACGGCCGTTTCCCCTACGAGCTGCTCACGGACGAGAGCGTGGCGGTGGGGGATATCCGCGTGTCGCACTTCTTCACCTCGCACGATTCCCGGCAGTCGTGCGGCTACCGCATCGATCTGCCCGACGGCGCCGTGGGTGTGGCCACCGATACCGGTTACGCCACTCCCGAAATGATGAAGGCCCTTGCGGGCTGCGATCTTGTGCTGCTGGAATCCAATTACGACGACGATATGCTCGTGAACGGCTATTACCCGCCCTATCTCAAGGCGCGTATCCGCTCCAAGGTGGGGCATCTTTCGAATGACGACAGCGCTGCCGCCGCCTGCACCCTGCTGGATTTGGGCGTGCGCCGGTTCGTTCTGGGCCATCTCAGCCAGCACAACAACACCCCCGCCCTCGCCCTCGCCGCCCACCGCGCTGCCTTCGCCGCCTACGGGGCGAAGGAGAATAAGGATTTTCTGCTGCAGGCCGCCCCCGTGGAGGCCATGGAGGAGTATATCGTATTTTAGCTTTGGCAGAGTTTCAAATATCAGTTTGTCGCTCTGCGACAAACTGATAT
>CAMVBR010000413.1 GCA_947165755.1 uncultured Clostridia bacterium | reverse complement strand
TGGACGCCCGCATCCACACCCCGGCCCGCGAAACGCTGTCCGATTCGCAAATCGGCAGAATCCGCAGCCTGCTGCGGCCGTAACGGAAACAATCAAAACAGAAAAACGCCGTTCGCCGTTCGCGGCAGGGGAAGACCCTTGCGGCGGAAACGTGAAAAGCAGCCCCCGTCCGTAAGGATAAGGGCTGCGTTTTTGATGCGTTTCTTTATAAATAGGTCGATGTTCTCTTCCCGCAAACGGATCTCGTTATCCATTTTTCTTTTTGGCCATCGCCTTCTTATACAGGGTGAGCAGCAGTCCGCAGCCGGAGGTGAAGAATATCCGCTTTGAGAACGTGCAGGTTTCGGTCCCCACCGCCCATTTCCTCCATATAAAAACCAAAACCTAAAACGCAAGCGTGGTCCGCTGCATCCTCGGCGACAGCGATATCATCGAACCCACAAACCGGTAGATGGCCCCCCTACCCGAAGGCGGAGATCGCCGTTGGATCGTAGTGCGTAAAGCTCTATGACATTTAGCGCATAGAGCATGAGCGGCAGGAACTGTTTATTATCTACTATATCAAAAAATATTTTTCAATATATTGAATTATTATTTTTCTATGCTATAATATTTTTTTGAAAAATCGTAATATCTTTACGGTTTCAGAAATCTAATTTGACAAAAGGAGTTTCATTTATGAAAAAATCAGTTTTCACAAAAACTATAATTCCTGTTCTTGTTTTTTGCATCGCATTGGGCATCGGTTTTTTCTTTGGTGCGGGCTTTATCACGAATCATAGCGTTTCAGCGGCCGGACCGGTTTTGGTAAAAGGGGATATGGACGGCGATGGTAAAATTACCACCGGTGACGCACGAACCGTTTTGAGAACGGCTATTGGACTGGATAAAAAACAATACATTACCGCGGATGATTTCAATGCGGCTCAGACGCCGGCATCCTCCAAAACATATAAGACCGGGGAAACGTGGTCTGTTCCCGGAAAGTTTTCTCTCACCGTTAATTCTGTAAGTGAAGTACCAACCAAGTCCGGTAAAGCACAGGAGATCAGCATTGATATCTCTGCAGAGAACATCGGCATGTCTGATGGGCTTGAGCTTGAAAACAACCCGGAAGAGTACTCTTTCCGTGATGGAATTATCGGCGTCTATGATGAAGCCTCCTTTAAAGGTGAGGAGGTCGGTTATCATGAGAAAATCAATAAAATCAGCGTAGGAAAAAAAGGCAGAGGCAAGCTGAACTGGACTTTTGATACCAAAAACCAGACCGTTACCATTGAATTCTGCATTGCAAAGGAGTATAAGGCCACGTATAAGTGCAAGGTCACTCCTTATCAGGAAGCGGAGAAGGATCCTTCCGTTGAAGCTGTTTTGCAGCCGATCTCGTTACCCCAAACGTACAGTGTGTACAGTTACAGTGGCAAAGAACTGACTCGGTTTAAGGTCACCGCGCTCACATACACCTATTCCGGTACGTCCATTACGCTGAATCTTGCCGGAGAAAAACTGTATGATTCCGAAGGCGCCGGTTACAGCCAATCGTCGAAGATTGGATATAAACTTTATGACAGCGAAGGTTATGTTATTAAATCCGGAACGATATATACAGAAGCTATTAAAACGGGAGACAAGGTCAAAAACGTTACCGAAACAATCTACGGTGTGGCGCCCGGTACGTATAGGCTGGAATTGAGCAACGTAAAATAAAGAGAAGGTTTAAGTAACTGCTGATTCTTTTGTTGGTTTTATATACCACCCACACATCAGAATACAAACAGAAGCAATATAATGATATGAATAAAAGAATCCCCGAATCAACATAAGTTGGTTCGGGGGTTCCTTTTTATTGATGAGATAAACTCCAAATATTTTACAAAGACCATACACTGTAAACGATTGAAATATCGACAAAGGGAATATGATTATGGCAGCCCGCTTATGCGTCTGCTAATTATAATTCGCCTGTGCGATCTGTTGCGCCCACGGCGACAGCGATATCACCGAAAACCCCGAACCGGTAGATGACCCCATACCCGAAAACGGAGATCGACATAGAGACGGATCGATAATGGGGAATCATAATTCATTTTGGATCACATAGTCTTCTATATTTAATGAAGCGTCCCTGCCCCGTTTTGGTCAGGGGCGCTTCCATAATTTGGAATGATTCGTGTTATTTTATCGGGCAGTTTACAATTCTTTTTTAAAGTGTTATCCGTTTTTCTTTTTGCCCATCGCCTTCTTAAACAGGGTGAGCAGCAGTCCGCAGCCGAGATTCAGGATCAGGCTGCCGAGCAGAAGGGAAAACAGGTTGCTGGGCAGATTGGCCACCGCTTCCTTGGAATTGATCAGCGATACGATGAAGTAGCAGAAGCCCACGTTGTTGAACAGATACGGCAGCACGGGCTGCAGCAGGATCAGCAGGGCGATGGCGGCGATGAGCAGCAGCGAGATTGCCGCAACGTGCGGCACCCCCGCGCCCATCAAAAGGCCGGTGCCCTTTACCACGCCCGCCGCGATCAGCAGCCCCACGGCGCCGCCGAGAAGCGTCGTTAAAAACCGCTCCTTGTAGCTGAGCTCCTCCTGCATGAAGAAAATCGTAACGCTGATGAAGAACGCCCAGTTTACGATCTCCAGCCCGCCGATATGGGTCAGGCCCTTTGCGTGCAGCAGCTGGTAGATCACGTTCCATAAAATGATCCAGGCAAAAACGATCAGGAGGCCGAGCATTTTTGCCTTTTTCGGCTTATTGAAAAAAAGCAGAGAATGATGTTCCATAGAATA
>CAMVBR010000412.1 GCA_947165755.1 uncultured Clostridia bacterium | reverse complement strand
GCGGATCCGCAGGATCCATATCGCTGTCGCGCCTCCGGCGCGACAAACTGCAATTCTCCGCAAAAAAACCCGCCCGCGGGTGCGCGGGCGGGGAGGGGGTTGATTCGGTTTATCTGGTGAAGAGGTTTACGAAGAAATCGCGGATGCGGCGGAAGAAATCGCGGATGCGCTCGAAGAAGAGGCGGATGCGGTCAAGGAACGAGAGCTTGATCTTCGCGCCGCAAACGTCGCAGGCGTTGTCGTTATTCGCGTCCACGTGGCCCGTGGCGGGCTTGGTGACCTCCTTGTGGGTCTGGCCGCAGATAGAGCAAACGTAAACGTCGGCCTCATCCTCGGTGCAGCTCTGCGCGGTGTGGTTGCTGAAGGTAAAGTCGTGCGCGCCCTCGTGGGCGAAAACGCCGTCGTCGCCGAAGGCGTAGGTCTTGCCGTCGATCTCCACGGTGCCGGTCACCATCAGGGCGGTGGCGGGATCGAAGTAGTAGCGCTTGCCGCTGATGGTCTGCCAGCCGGTCACGGGATCCTGCGCCCAGTAGTAGCGGGTGCCGGCCTCGTCGGTGACCCAAACGTAGTTCTTCAGGTGGCCGTCCTGCGCGAATTCGTAGGTGATCACCTGGCCGGTGTAAATGCGGATCTTGGTGGTGCCGGTCATCATCTTGCCCTCGTGGTCCGCGTTGGTGGAGAAGTAGTAGGTCTTGCCGTCGATCACGTTCCAGCCCGTCATGTAGCTGCCGCCGCGGTAGGCGCGGATAAAGCCGCGTTCCACGGTGAAGAAGGTGACGCCCTCCTGCTTGCCGTCGGCGCCGAAGGTATAGGGAACGCCGTCGATGGTGCGCTTGCAGTTCGTAAGGGCAAGGCCGTTCTCGTCGAAGTAATATACGTCCTCTTCATAGTTGAGCCAGCCGATCTGCGGGTTGCCGCCCACGAAATAGCGGGTGCCGCCGGTGGCAGCGTCCTCAGCAAAGCCGGTATAGGCGCCGAGCTCCTTCGTGTAGCCGCATGCCTTGCAGGTGAGAACGCCGTCGGCATAGGCGAAATCGTGCTCGCCGCTCTCGGTGCAGGTCACGGGCTTGGTCAGGGTGACGCTGTCGATCACGTCGTCGGTATAGGTGCCATCGGGGTTCACGGTCACGTCGTGGGTATATACGGTAAAGGTGCTGTCGGTGGCGGAAACGGTCAGGTAGATCGCGTTGTATTCGCCCTCGGTGGCGCCGGCGCCGCGTACCATCGCGTACGGGAAGGCGGGGTTCTCGACCACCTGATAGGATTTTTCACCGGTGGAGCCGCTGATGAAGTAGACCGCGCCGTTCGCGTCGTCGCGTTCGCCGCCCGTCACCGGGTAGGTTCTTACGTAGGAGTGGTCGTGGCCGCTGAAGACCGCGTCAAAGCCGCATTCATCCACCAGCGGGGGCAGAAGCTCGTTGACGACCTCGTTGCTGCCGCCGGGGTTGGTGAAGTAGGCGGGCTGGTGGATGGCGATCACCTTCCAGCGGGCGTCGGAACCGGCAACGTCGGCCTTCACCCATTCGATGGCCTTCTTATAGTTCGCCGCGGAGGCGTCCGCGTAGTTGATCACGGCAGTGTATACGTTGCCGTTCGTGGAGCTGTAAGCCAGCGGCGCGCTGCCGTTCGCCTGCGCTTCCATACCGAAGTAATCCGCCGAATTTTCGCCGGTGAAATCGCCGTAGTATTCGTGGTTGCCCAATACGTGGAGGATCGGGCGGGAGCCGAGATAGCCGTTGGAGAAGGTGTGGCCCACGGTCTCCCACCAGCGGTACTGGCCGCCGTTATCCACGGCGTCGCCGGTCTGGATGCCGAAGCCGTAGTTTACGTCGGCGTTGGAAAGGGCGTCGAGGATGGCGTCGAGGTTGGCGGTATCCTCATCCTGCATATCGCCGATCACGAAGAAGCTCGTATCCGTATTGCCCTTGCCGGTGGTGAAGGATCTCAGCTCGCTCATCTTCTCGCCGTCGCCCACCGTATACACGTATTCGGTGTTTGCCTTCAGGCCCGTGACGCAGGCCTTGTTGAACAGAAGGGCAAAGTTGGTTTCCGCGTTGCTGGTGGAATCGAGGGCCTCCAGGCGGCTCACGCCGGTAAACGTAGTGAAGGCGGCGTCGCCCTCGGCGTCATAGGCGGCCTTTTCGGCGTATTTCACCACCGCGCTTTGCGCGGCAGCCGTGGGGGAGGCGAACCACGATACGTTGAGCATGGCGGCGCCGTTCTTCGCGCCGTTGATGGTGACGGCCGTGGGCAGGCCGGTCTCGTCGCCCGCGGAAAGGAAGCTCTGGCCCTCGTAATAGAAGGAAATGAGGTCGTCCTTTTCGGCGCGTACCTTGAAGGTGGTGACCCCGGCGCTGAAGGCTTCGGTATAGAATTTACCCTCGGCGTCCGTCAGGCCCTCGCCCACGGGATCGCCGTTTTCAAAGACCACGGCCGCGCCTTCTACGGGAGCGCCGTTAAGATCGGTTACGACGAAGCTGCCGCCGCGCCCCACAAGGAACGGCTCGGCGCTGATGGTAAGGGGCGCGATGCACGAGGTGGTCACCGTGCCGCCGAAGGAGCCGAGGTATTTCTCGCCCTTTTCGGTTGCGAAGGTGAGCCCGCCCTTATCCATGCGGAAGGCCACGTCGATGCTGTCGGAGCGCACGTTGGAGGGTACGGAATACACGATGCGGGCGATCACGCCGTCGGCGGGTACCGCGTCGCCGTCCTTTGCCAGCTTAAAGCTGATTACGGCGTTGGTGGCGTCGTATACGGGTTCCCCATCCAGCGCGTAGCCTGCGG
>CAMVBR010000411.1 GCA_947165755.1 uncultured Clostridia bacterium | reverse complement strand
TTTGCTTATATCCATCAGCAGCCCCGCGCCGATCAGCGGGTCGCCGGGCGAGCGGTATTTGCCGTTGAACAGCTCGCCGTATTCGTAGCAGGGCAGGCAAACGCTGGTGATATGCCTGCCCACCGGCTGCACGGTCGCCTGCGGGCCGCCCGATTGCAGGCCGAAATGGATATGCCCGCAAAGGTAAATCACGTTTTCGCCCGCGTCTAATATGTTTCGCAGCCGTTCGCCGCCCTCGGCGATGCCCATGCCGTGTTCGTTGTTCCCAACGCCGTGGGTGAAATTCATCGGGTGGTGGTTGACCACGATCACCGGCATGCCGGGATGCGCCTTTTGCGCGGCGGGCAGGGTTTTTTCGAGCCAGTCGAGCTGCCGGTGGCTCAGCGTTTCGCCCACGCCCGTCCCTTCCGTGCCCAGCACGAGAAAAGGCACGCCGTTCTTTTCATAGGCAAAATAAACTTCCCCGTGGCGTCTGCCCGTAATGGCTGCGGCGTTTTGCAGAAAGTTTTCTTTGGCCGGGGCGAAATCGTGATCCTCGTGGTAGGAAAGCCACGTATCGTGGTTGCCGATGGCAACGAGCCGGTCCTTTACGCGGCAGTATTTCAGCACCGTGCCCGTAAAGCCGCGCCAGTTGCGTTCGTTGCCGTTGTCGGTGCAGTCCCCGGCAAAGATCACCAGCTCGGCCCCGGTTTTATGCGCCCCCCGCATGGCGGGGATGAACAGCGCCCTTCGGTAGCGCGCGCCCGTGATATGGGTATCGCTGAAAACCGCCGCGCGCAGCAGCGTTTCTTTGCTTTTTTTCTCGGGGCGCCTGAGATCGAACAGCGCTCTTACGCAGGCAAACGGCAGGTACATGGCGGGCTTCCTCCTGATTTGTTTTTGAAAATAAACGAATTACGCATTACGCATTACGAATTGTCCCATGAGAATACAATGCTGCGTTATAAGCTTATTATAGTCCATCCCCCTTGCGCGCGCAAGCGGGAATTTGCCGCGAAATGCCGGCGAAGAAACTATGAAATGAGGAAATATATGAGGGAAAAGAAAAAATACGGGTTTTCCCCGGAAAATCGCAGGCTGTTTTTGCGGGGAATGAAGGACGGCGTACCCATTTCGCTGGGCTATTTCGCCGTATCGTTTTCGCTGGGGATCTTGGCGAAAAAGGCGGGGCTCAGCCCCTTTCAGGGCTTTTTGGCGAGCCTGCTCTGCAACGCCTCCGCCGGGGAATACGCCGCTTTTACCGTGATCGCCGAAAACGGCGCGTATATCGCCATCGCGCTGGCAACGCTGGTGGCCAACGCCCGCTATTTTCTGATGAGCGCGGCCTTCGCCCAGCGGCTGGATCCCGATATGCCCTTCTTCCACCGCTTTTTGCTGGCCTTTGATATGACGGACGAGATCTTCGGCATCTCCATCTCCCGCGAGGGCATCCTGAACCCGTGGTATACCTACGGCGCGGTGATCGCCGCGCTGCCGGGGTGGAGTATTGGCACCATGTGCGGCATTCTGGTCGGCGGGGCCCTGCCGTGGCGGGCGGTGAACGCCCTGAGCGTGGCGCTCTACGGCATGTTTTTCGCCGTGATCATCCCCCCGGCCCGCAAGAGCAAAACCGTGGCGGGCATCATTCTCGTCTGCTTCGCTTTGAGCTACCTGTGCACCGTGATCCCGTGGGTGCGGGACCTGCCCGAGGGCACGCGCACCATCATATTAACGGTGCTCATCGCCTCAGCCGCCGCCATCCTGTTCCCGCGCAAGGCCCAGCCGGAAGAAACGGAGGCGGAATCATGACGCACAACGCTTATATCTATATCGCCGTGATGGCGGGGGTCTCCTTTCTGATCCGGGTGCTGCCGCTCACGCTGATCCGCAAAAAGATCAAAAATCAGTTCATCAATTCCTTCCTGTATTACGTGCCCTACGTTACGCTGGCGGTGATGACCTTTCCCGCCATTCTGCACGCCACCGGCAGCGTATGGAGCGGCGCGGCCGCCATGGCCGCGGGCATCCTCGTGGCGTGGTTCGGCTTCGACCTGTTCAAAACGGCGCTTACCTGCTGCGGCGTGGTGGCGCTGCTGGAGCTGGTGCTGATAAGGTGATGAAACGGTGAATTGCAATTTATCGAGCAATTCGTAATTCGTAATGCGTAATTCGTAATGAAGGATGGGCTGCGCCCATACCCCATTAAAATGCGGCGAAGCCGCCACCGATAATTACGCATTGCGCATTACGCATTACGCATTACGCATTAAAAAAGCCCGACAAACTGAAATTTGACATTTACAAGGAGGCCTGTCCATGAACCTGTTCAAGCGTATCCTGATCGTATTGCTTTGCGTGCTGCTGGCGGCGGCGATCGCCGTTGTCGCGGTGGAGGGCATGTATTTCCCGCGTTATCTTGCCCGTAAAAAGCCCGCGGAGATCACACCCACGGCCGAGGCCGGAGAAATCAAGCTCGTGAGCAGCAACGTGCGCTGCTGGAGCCCCTACGATATCGGCAAAAGAAGCTGGTTCTACCGGGCAGATCTGCTGATGCGCAACATTGAGGCCATCGGGAACGCGGACGTGATCGGTTTTCAGGAGGTCACGAAGCTGCACTATAAATACCTGTGCGATTGCCTGCCGGATTACGACAGCGTCATTACCTACCGCGATAACAGCCTGCTGGCCGAGGGCTGCCCGGTGTTTTACAATACGTTAAAATTCGAGCTGATCGATAAGGGTTCCTTCTGGCTCAGTGAAACGCCGGACGTGATGAGCCGCGGCTGGGACGCCGCCTTCAACCGCGTGTGCT
>CAMVBR010000410.1 GCA_947165755.1 uncultured Clostridia bacterium | reverse complement strand
CAGGTGGCGGCCTTTGCCGCGTGGGCTTCAAGGGTATGGCCCGCCGGGATCACAAGATCCGCGTCTGTAAGAAGTTCTGTGCCGGCGCGATCCGCATACTTTTTGCCGCAGGAGGAGCAGAGCCAGTAATCTCTTACGCCGGGCTCGGTGCAGGTGGCGGGGGTACCGGCCTTCTGACTCATATGGTGCATCGTATACACGGTAAGGCTGCTCAGATTGCTGACCTCTCTGCCGGGGTCATCCGCCCAGAAGTTTTTGCCGCACACGGTGCAGTGGTAATAATCCTGCATGCCGGGGGCGTCGCAGAACGCTTCCACTTCGGGTACGTATTCCAGCGTATGCCCGGCCGGGATCACGGTATCCGCAAGGTCGATCTCATTTTCGCAGGCCTCGTCGCTGAAGGTTTTTCCGCAGATCGCGCAGGACCAGTAGGCGGCGCGGCCGTCTGTTGTGCAGTCGGCGGGAACCGCTTCGTGGGCTTCGGGGCTGTGCACGTCGGTCACCGTAACGGTATAATCGATCAAGTCATAGCAGTAGGGGCTGAACACGCGGATCTCACCCTGCTTCAGGTTCACATGCAGGCTCTGGCCGTCCCAATCGCCGCCGAACCAGTAGTTGCCCATGTTTTTGCTTGAAGCGGAAGCATAGTAGCCCCCGGCTCCACGCGCGGTAAATACGTATTCACCGTCCGCCGGAGCCACAAACGGAAAGCTCTTGTAGCCCTGCCCCGAAGAAGTAAAGCTCTGCGTTTCGTTCAGCGTGATCCAGCTGCCCACGCTCTCGCCGCAATCGTCGCACACGCCGTCGCGGTTATCGTCGGTATGCTGCCAGTAAACGGTGTCGTAATAGGTCTGCCCGCATACGGCGCAGCGCAGATACCGATTACCGTCGCGGTGCTCCGCGCAGTTCGGCTGCTGCGTGATAGCCTCATATTCGCCGTCGGGCGTATGGGGCGTTTCATACAGCACCTTGTCAAACACAGCGCCGCAGTCGCCGCAAACATAATGTTCAGTACCGGAGGCGGAACAGGTGGGTTCCACCCTGCTTTGCAGCGCAAAGCTGTGGGTATGGTTTACGGCCACCACAACGGTTTCTTCGTTCCATACGGGGCTGATGCAGATCTCAAGCGTACCGCCGGCGGGTACTTCCACAACAAAGGTGGTGGTGCGCATATCATCTTCGTAATTGCCGTACAGCCGCTCGCCGTTAAACGAAACGTAGGGCCCGCCGTAGTTGGAGTTCTGCATGATGGTAACGGTAGCGGTCTGCGCCGTTTCCGCCGTATAGGTGCCGATCACTTTTTCGCCGGAATCGTATTCTTTTAAGACAAAGGATTTTGCCTCGCCGTCGCCGATGGTGAACCGCAGGAGCTTGCCGCAGGATACGCAGCGGCCGTCTTCGCCGATCTCGTGGGACAGCTTGGGCAGCGTCTGCCCGGTGATGTAAAGGCCGCATACGCTGCAGTACGTCGCCTGATAGCCCTGGTTGGCGCAGGTGGGTTCATTCTGAATCACGTTATAAGTATCGGCGTTATGGTCGTGTTCCGCGTAAAGGGTAAGGGTCGCGGCGTGGCAGTCGTCCGTACGCGGAACATAGATCACGCAGTGCAGATAATAGGTTTTGCCTGCTTCAAAAGTCCAGCTGCCGTCGCTGATATCGCTGCCGGTGATCTGTTCCATGTTTTCGTCGTACAGCTGAATATAGCGAGAAGCGTTTGCCGGCATATTGCTGAGACGCGGAATGGGATTGCCGCCTTCTTCACATACGAATTTTACGTATGCATCGTAATCATAGTTGTAATCCATGGGCTTGAGCAGCAGATCGATGCTTTCGCCCACACGGATCTCATAAACGGGCGCGTTCTCGGAAACCGTAACGGTGAACGAATCGCTGAAGCCGCCGTAGGAAACGCTTATGCTCTTTTCGCCGGGAGCGCTGAAATCGTAATCGCCGATCTCAAAGCCCGTTGTGCGCACTGCGGAGGTGCCGTCCTCAAAGGTTACGGTAAGCTGAAGGCCGTCGGTGCAGAGGGTATCGCCCACCTTATAATCTGTAATAAGCGGAGATGAAAGAAGCGCAACGCCGGTGATCTGCTGCTGTTCCAGAATCACGTATTCAATACCGAAGGTGCTGCAGTACCGCTGCGCGGGGGTATCATCGTAACCGTAAACCACCACGTCTTCTCTCAGCCCGGAACTGTTCAGATCGAACTGCGGGTTCAGAATGGTGAGAGAACGCAGGGCATACGCATAGGAGAATACGTCGTTCGTATGTGACGTTACGTTTTCACCCAGCGTAAGCGTCTCTATGCTCTGCAGGTTGACCAGCATAACCAGACGGGAGCCGTCTTTGGAGTAAACGCAGTCGGCGTCCGCCGTGAAGCACGGATTCTGTTCGGATACGGTGATCACACCGTTGCCGGGGTAGCTGTTGAAAACGATGCTGTTTGCCGCCAGCAGCTTTACGCCGCTGCCGAGGGAAACGTTCGCAAGGCGGTTGCAGCTGCGGATGGCGTTTTCTTCAATGCTGACGACACTGTCGGGAACGGAAACGGAAGTGATGAGGTTATTATTACAAATCGCGTTGCCCAGAATCACCGCAGTGCGGGAAGAGATATCGATCTGCTGCGCATTGCGGGGCGCGCGCACCAGCATCAGATCCGCCGCGCCCGGATCGGCGTTGTTGTTGATCAACGCAATCCGTTTTTCATTGGTAAGATACTGATACAGCACACCGTTTTCGGCATAGAACGACACGCTGTTCTGCGGGGTAACAAGGGTTCCCACCGTAGAAAGGTAA
>CAMVBR010000409.1 GCA_947165755.1 uncultured Clostridia bacterium | reverse complement strand
AACAGAAAAGAAGAGTATAATGAAACTGATCAAACCTTTTTCCATATTGCTGGCAGCGCTTATGCTGCCATTGATCGCCGGCTGCGCGAAAACGCCGGCAGAGGAAAGCGGCACGCGGGAGACCGAGGCCCCGGCGCAAACCGAAACCGCACAGCCCGAAGAAACGGCCGCGCAGACGACGCAGACCGAAACCGGGAACGAAGCGCAGGGATATACGATCGACCCGGCGCACGGCACGGCGGTAACGATGGAGGGCAAAACGCTGCTGATCCGCATATTCGCCTCCGACAGCGAGACCGCGTGGGATTTCAGCCGCGATGAAGACAGAGAGACGATGGAGAACGCGCTGCACGGGCTGGACGTGGCGACGGCATATCTGACCGAGCAGGCCGCCCGCTACGGCAAAACCCTTTCGTTCGTATACGACGGGGGCTTTGCGGGGGACCTGATCTACCGCGCCGATTTTGAGGAAACGCTGGTGCGCTTCGACGGCGGCGGCTACAAAACGCAGGCCCGCTGGCTGGAGGCGCATATCGACCTGCCCTCGCTCATGGAGCGGTACGGCGCCGACAACGCGAGTTTTCTGTTTTATTTCAACACCGATTACACCAACGAGGTGAACCCCTGGACGCTCTCGCGCAGAAACGGCGAGCAGGTGCAGTGGGAGATCAGCAATTTTTATCTGCGCTTCGACGGCTGCGATATGACGGCCCCCGGCATAGCCCACGAGCTGATGCACCACTACGGGGCAAGGGATCTGTATTACGCGGAGGATGGCATCCCGCAGGCATACGTGGACTATCTGGATGAGATCGATTCAAAGGATATCATGCATTCCGTAGCCGCGAGCAACGATCGCGTACCCAACGAATTTACCGATCTGGACGCCTATTACGTGGGCATCGCGCCCCGCCCCGCCGTGGCCGACGAATGGGGGCTGGCATACAGCGAGCACGACGCGCCGTAACGAAGGGAGCGCAGCATGAAAACGATTTTCACCGGCGGTATTACCTATATTCAGCCCGTGCCCGGCGGCACGGCCCAATGGTATTACGGCGTCGATCACGCCAACGGCGATCTGGATGACGCGGAGGACCTGATCAGGGCCGGTTTGAAGGCGGAGGGCAACGACCTCTGCCTGATCCGCTACCCGGAGGGCGAAGTATATCACCCCGTGCCGAAAACGCCCGGCGTGTATACGGATACCCCGGTGTTTTACCGGGGCGGCGTGTGTATTCTTTGCGTGGATTTTATAAAAAAGACGATCCGCATTCTGCGGTTCGACTGCGCTGCGGCGCAAACTTCCGAGGTGGCAGCCCTGCCGCTGGAAAGCGCCAAAAGCTGCTATAACCTGCAGCTGAACGTTTCTCCCCTGTGCCTGACGCGGCAGGGAAACGAGGGCGATTTTGAAATTCTCTGGCCCGAGAGAACAGCGTTTGCCATTTCCCCGCACGAGGGCTTCTTCCTGCGCGATGGGGATACGCTGTATTTCAGCCGCTGGCACGAGACCGGCGAGGGAGAAGATTACCGCTATTGGGAAGATACCGTGGCGAGGGATCTTTCGGGCAGAGAAATAAAAACAATGCCGGGAGATCTGAACCTGATGCCGAACGGGGAAATCTGGTATTTGAAATGAAGCTGCAAGCTGAGGAGCTACAAGCTACAAGCAAGATTGATTATGCAGAAAAATGCTGGTATCAAAACAATATCCGCACATTTCAAATTTGCTTGCAGCTTGCAGCTTGTAGCTTGCAGCTACGCTCCGGCGGCGCGATACACTGATATTTTACGAACAAAGCGAGGTACCGATATGATCCATCAGATCCGTGAGACCCTGTTTTCCATGCAGGATATCCCCTACCGGGATTTTCAGAGCAAGCTGATTCCGAACGTGGCGGCGGATACGTTTATCGGCGTGCGCACGCCGGAGCTGCGGAAATACGCGAAGCAGCTTTCAAAAGAAAAGGATATCGAGGTCTTCCTGCGGGATCTGCCCCACAAATACTTCGATGAAAACCAGCTGCACGCCTTTATTTTGCAGGAGATCCGGGATTTTGACCGCTGCATGGAGGAAACGGAGCGCTTTCTGCCCTACGTGGATAACTGGG
The DNA here is from genome assembly GCA_947165755.1 of uncultured Clostridia bacterium. Lineage (GTDB taxonomy): Bacteria > Bacillota > Clostridia > Oscillospirales > Acutalibacteraceae > RUG806. Next base: position 693 of record CAMVBR010000409.1, on the reverse strand, counting down.
CCACCTGCGACCAGTGCACCCCGAAGGTATTCGGAAAGCGCCGCCCCGAACTCTTAGCGCATATCCGCGTATGGCTGAATTCCGAACATACCTATACGATCCGCTTCGGTATCGGCAAGCTGATGCAGCTCTTTTTGGACGAATATTTCAGCATAGAATACCCGGAGCTTGTAGCGCAGATCCGATCTGACGAATACTACGTGAACATGATGATCGCATGGTATTTCGCCACCGCGCTGGCAAAGCAGTACGAAGCGGTACTGCCCTTCATAGAAAAGAACCGGCTCGATACGTGGACGCACAACAAGGCGATCCAGAAGGCCCTCGAAAGCTACCGCATTACGGCGGAGCAGAAGGCATACCTGAAAACGCTGAAAAGATAACACATGGGAATAACTTAACCGGCCCGCCTGAAATCAGGCGGGCCGGCTTATTAGGATGTTCACCGCGCTGACGGGAGGATGCACCTTCGCCAAAAGATCCAACGCGAACGGCGAACGGCAAACGGCGCAAATCTCAGTCCTCCAGCATATTCTTCACCGGCGGTATTTCCGGCAGGTCGCCGAAGCGGTAGAACCGGGCGGCGGTACCGCCGAGGAACATAGCCTTTTCTTCGGGCGTAAGGGCGGGGGATCTCAGAATAAAATCAAAGCTCATCTTATAGGTGATCTCCGCCATGGTGCGGGGGTAATC
>CAMVBR010000408.1 GCA_947165755.1 uncultured Clostridia bacterium | reverse complement strand
GCATAGCAATCACAAACCTCAATATTTGTTTTAGCGCTTCCCCATTGCCCTCCCAAACCGCCGACGTCGTGTGCGTAATAATATCCGGAAGATTCCAAACCTGTTTCTTCCAAATTTTCAGAGTGCACGTTTCCTTCAAAACCGCACCGATAAACGTAAGCCTCATTTGAAATATCTCCACAAAAGCCGCCGCAGTGTATTCCCCTTGCCGCCACCGCAGAGATACTGCCGAATACAAAAGAATTGACGACTGTCGCCATGTTAACAGATCCTACAAGCCCGCCGCAGCAAACGGACATAGCGCTTACCGCATTTATACGTATGTTTTCTACCAGGCAATTCTCAATTACGGAATCATAAACGCTTTCTCCTGCGATCCCTCCGCATTTCAGAAATGTACCCATTCCCATTGGGATCTGCCACCCAATGTTTTCGCTGTTGATTTCAATTACCGGATCTTTCAATATAACGTTGCGTATAATTCCCGCGTTAGATCCAAACAAACCGTAACACGGCTCGTCCATAATACCGTCAAACGGTTCATCGATTGTCATATTGCTGATCGTGTGACCTGACCCGTCAAAAAGACCGGTAAACCGATACCTCTGGTTATCGTATAGGGCAATCGGCAGCCAGCTGTGCCCGGCGAGGTCGATATCATCCGTGAGCAGGTAATATGCCTTGTTATAGTTTCCCGTACCGTTATTAATTAGATTAGACAGTAATACAAGCTGCGCGGCGGATGCAATCTGATAGGGATCGTCTGATGTTCCGCTGCCGCCGGCGAAGGAGTCCGCTGCAAAAAGCATCCATGCATTGCGAACCGAAATATAATCATACGGGGAAATATGATCAAAACAAAACCGCAAAGAGCGATCCTTTTTGAGTTCATCATCTGCGAAATGATCCGATTCAAACGATTTTCCTCTTAAATAGTACTGATCCGTTTCGCTGCCGTCGATCCAAGTGGGATCGATATAATAATACCGATCGTCAATTTTTACGATATTCCAAGCGTGCCTTTCTGTTTGCAGGCCGTTATTTGCAGTACCGGAAACAATGCGGCAATCCAAACCGGCTTCCAGAGCTAAGCGGTAAAACAGAGAAGTATACCCCTGACACACGGCGGTTCTGTTCACAAGCGCAGCATAGGCGGTATATTTCAGGGTGTATTCGTCGTTATCCAAATTTACATAATCATAGGATACGGTATCACAAATAAAATCGGTAATGGCGCGTATCTTCTGTTCTTCGGTCAGATCGCTCAATTGTAATTGCGTTACGATTGCGTCAACGGCCTGCGTTACTTCCTGCTCCTGCTCTGCGGTAGAACTGTATACCGCAGTTACGGCTACGTTATACCTTACACAGTTGTCAACCGGGCTATAGTCTGCGGAATAAGAATAGCCGTACTCTTTCATATGGTATTTTAAATAATCTCCTTCATAACCAACGTCGGTACAGGTAAAAACAGAATCCGTGATTTCATTCCACCGTGCGGCAAAATAGGCGGAAATATTCTCATTGTTCAGTTCTCCGATCTTTTCACTCGGCGCTGCATAAACAAAAGATATGGCAGCATCCCGATTTACCATACAGCTGCGGACGTATTCCGAGGCTGAACCGACGTCAATGAACTCGGTTCCTTCGGCCCCTGCGAATAGAGCAAACAGAAGCATTACAAACCCGGCGAATAAGGCCGCAGAAATGCATTTTATGGTTTTTTTACAAATTGCTTTATATATCAGCATATTATGATCCTTTCGTTTTCAGATGGATAGGGAGCTCGGCTCTGGAACATGTTTTCTTTTCATTGTAAAATATCTCTTATGTAAGATTTTCCAGACCTACGGCGGCGCGGAGAATACTGCGGGCGTCATTGGCGGTCGCCTTGCCGTCACGATCCACGTCACAGGCGAGAAATTCCGGCGAATCCTCCGCAAAGCTTTCCAGATTCACCGCGCGGCGCAGCGCGAGACGGGCGTCCGCGGCGGTCACCTTATCGTCTCCGTCCACATCGCCGGGAACAAACGGTGGCGGATCGTTTAAGAATCGTCCGAAAGCAAGTGTTTTTGCGTCGGCAACATCCTCACGCGGGACACAAGTAAAGGTCAGCGTTTCTCCCTCGGCGGTCTGCTGGTCGATATACAGCAGGTTATCTGCGGTAAACAGATTTTCAGCGGAAGCGTCCTTCACGCAGACAAACAGGTATTCGTTTCCGGGTACGGTAAATTCCGCCGTATGGGTCAACTTGCCGGACGAACGAGCGGCCGGCCTCTTCTCCGGAGCAGATTTCCGCATTCCACCGCCCATTTCGGAGAAAAGATTTTGAGATTGTGAAATATCAGATTCAAGATCAGACAATCTGCAAGCCACGCGAATACCCATGCCGGTATCGTCGACATCACCAGCAAAGACATTGATTTCACCGTCAGAGGTGACAAAACACGCACGAGTGGTATAATCACCAGGCGAACGGAGCCACCAACTGGAATTACCGCTAAATGCACTGCTACTCGAACCCGGGTACAACCCCTGGCACTTCGCGTAATCTGTCCCCTTCGCAAAACGGGCAACATCGTTGTAGAAATCGGAAAGACCGAAGCCATAAGCCCTGTTTTTAACTTCATTGTATGAGAGAAGAAAGATTCTATCCTGCGTTGATGCAAAACCGCGCGTACGTGTATAAGAGCGGGAAGCGTCATTATTAAGTACTACATCGTGTCGGATATAGTTTTTCTGTGTTTCCGTAAACGCTGTCTCATAGAAATCGTAGTTCAACCAGCACCGGATGGAAGAAGCAGCGTAA
>CAMVBR010000407.1 GCA_947165755.1 uncultured Clostridia bacterium | reverse complement strand
CGCTTACAAAGAAGAAAAAGCTGGGGTACGCCTTCGGCATTGCCACCGAATCCCTGCTCTACAACATGTACTACACCTATTTCCTCACCTTTCTGGTGCAGATCGTGCACGTAAAGCCCCACCTGGCGGGCATCGTGATCTTCATCTCCATCGGGTGGGACGCCATCACCGACCCCATCATCGGCAACCTTTCGGACCGGCCGGGGGCGGACAAACGCAAGCTGCTCTTAAAATCAATACTGCCGCTGGCCATCTGCTTTGTGGCGGCGTGGAGCCCCGTGGGGCCGAAGCTGTTCGGCGACTCGCAGGCCCTGAACATGATCTTTTACACCGTGATCAGCATGCTGATCTGGCTGTTTTACACGCTCTACACCATCCCCTACTACGCCGTGATCGCGGAGCTGACTGAGGATTACGACGAGCGCACGGCGATCCGGGGCACGAGCTCCCTCATCAACGCCTTCTGCATCGGCCTGGGCAACGCCCTGCCGGCGCTGGTGGGCATGGGCGCCATCACCTACATCCACGTGGCGGGGGGCCTTTCCATCGTGGCGGTGCTCACGGGCTTTATCTGCGCGGCGGCGCTCAGGGGCGTATACCGGGCCCGCATGCCGAAGCCGGATGAACCCAAGGAACGGGGCCTCGGCATCGGCAGCACCGCAAAGTCCTTCCGCGAGATACTGCGCTTAAAGCCGGTCAAATACTTCCTGCTGTTCGTGTTTTTCTTCCTCGCTGGCAACTCCATGCTGCAATCTAACCTCAGCTACATGGTGGTGGACTGCATCGGCGTGGACTACAACGAGGGCATCATCATCGTGATCGGCGTGCTGGTGGCCACCATGGCCGTCACCGTGCCTATCGTTACCAAGGTGAGCGAGAAGACCGACCGGCGCACCGCCTGCCTGATTTTCATCAGCATTTCGGCGGCGGGCATGCTGCTGTGTAAGGCTTTGGGCCTTGAAACCGAGGTGGCGGGCTTCCGCGTGATGCTGGTGGCAATGCCGCTGCTGCTGGGCGTGGGGCTTTCCACGTTCTGGACGGTATTCTACTCCATGGCCTACGATATCGTGGAGCTGGACGAATACGTGAACGGCAAAAACGGCGCGCGGCGCGAGAGCGTGATCACCGCCTTCCCCCAGCTTGTGCAGAAATTCGGCTCCGCCACGGGCATACTGCTGCAGGGCGTGATCTTAAGCGCCTACGGCTACGATACCACCGCCGAATCGGGCGCGGACGCCGCCACCTTCGTGCGGCCCGCCGAAAGCGTGGTGAAGGGCATGGAGAACGTTTCCACCCTGATCCCTGCCCTGATCATCGGCGTTTCCCTCGTGTTCCTCATCCTCTACCCCATGACCCGCAAAACCTATAACGCGCTGGTAACGCAGCTCAAAAAGAAGCGCAGCGGCGAAGCGGCGGGCACAGAGGGGTTGGAGAAACTTTTGTAATCATTTGTAATTCGGAATGCGCAACCTGTAATTCGTAATTCGTAATGCGTAATGCGTAATTTCGGTGGCGGCTTTCAGCCGCATTATTATGAGCGAAGCGAATCACGCAGCATGATTTATCCCAAGCAATACAGGTCATACATTCTTTCATTACGCATTACGCATTACGCATTTTTCTTTTACTATCAATCAAAGGAGATCTTTTCCCATGTCCCGTTCCTCCGGCGTGCTGATGCACGTTTCCACCCTGCCCGGCGGCTATTCCTGCGGCGCGCTGGGCAAAGAGGCCAAACAATGGATCGATACGATCAAAGCCGCGGGCTTTACTTACTGGCAGGTGCTCCCCTTCTGCCTGCCCGACGAGGTCAACTCCCCTTATAAATCATACAGCGCCTTCAGCCTGAACCCGCTGTTTATCGACCTTGATACCCTCTTTGAAGCGGGCCTGCTCACCGAAGAAGAGCTTGCCGCGGCGAAGCAGGAAAACTGCTACGTATGCGAATTCGAGCGGCTGGGGCGCGAGCGCATGGCGCTGCTCGCCAAGGCGGCGGCCCGGTTCGACGCACCCGAAAAGATAGAGGCGTTTCTCAATAAGCACCCACACACCGAGGGCTTCTGCCGTTTTATGGCGCTCAAAAAGGCCAACGGCGGCCTCGAGTGGCAAAAGTGGGAAACCGACAAGGCGGACGAAGAAGAATACCGGACGTGGGCGTTCACGCAGTATGAATTCTACCGCGAGTGGAAGGAACTGAAGGCCTACGCCAACGAAAACGGCGTGAAGATCATCGGCGATATGCCCATCTACGTTTCCGCCGATTCCGCCGACGTGTGGGCGGATAAGGACCTGTTTCAGCTGGAGAACACCGGTTACCCTGCCAAGGTGGCGGGCGTGCCGCCCGATTATTTCGCCGAGGACGGCCAGCTCTGGGGCAACCCCCTCTATGACTGGGCGGCCATGAAGCGCACCCGCTACAAGTGGTGGAAGGAGCGCGTGAAATTCACCGCCGAGCTCTTCGACGGGGTGCGCATCGACCATTTCCGGGCTGTGGAGAGCTACTACGCCATTCCCGCCGCCGAGACCACCGCGAAGCACGGCGAATGGCTCAAGGGCCCCGGCATGGGGCTTGTGAACGCCGTCAAGCAGGCCGCCAAAAACCTGCTGGTGATCGCCGAGGACCTGGGCGACATCACCGACGAGGTGCGGGCCCTGGTGAAAGAGAGCGGCTTCCCGGGCATGCGGGTGCTGCAGTTCGGCTTTTTATCGGACGCTTCCAATCCCCACCTGCCCCACAATTATATTGAAAACTGTGTGGCCTACACCGGCACCCACGATAACAACACCCTGCTGGGCTTCGTGTGGGAGC
>CAMVBR010000406.1 GCA_947165755.1 uncultured Clostridia bacterium | reverse complement strand
TGTCCGGAGACACCGCGTGGAGAAGGATCACAGCCCCGGGATGGATGCGGCTCATTACGGTTTCCAACGCAAAATCGGCGCCTTTTTGATCATTCAGATCCCAATCTGCATAAGCAAGCGACCAAAATACGCAGGTATAGCCCATTTCGTTCAACAGATCGAGAGAGTTCTCGCTGTATTTGCCCTGCGGGTATCTGAAATACTGCGCAGAAAATCCGAAGTTTTCACGAAGATAATCGTCAAACCCTTTTACTTCTTCATACATTTCTTTTCTTGTAAGAGATGAAAAATCGGGGTGTGTTACGGAATGATTACCTACGATATGGCCTTCGTTGATCATACGGGCGATGATCTCATTATTCTCTTTCATTTCAGGAAGCGTACAAAAGAATGCAGCTTTTACGTCCTTATCGCGCAGCGTATCAAGAATTTTTGCGGTATAGCCGTTTTCATAGCCGCAATCAAAAGTAAGATATACATATTTATCCTGTGCGGAAGCATCATAGCAGATCGCATCGAATCCGTTATCGATAAAAAACTTCTGATTATTCACACTGATATCATGCGGCTGCTCGTCTTTTGCAACCCCGTAGCTGTGTTCAATGGTCTGATCCGAAAGCCCTTTGGTATTCTCAAAATCAACATTTGCGAAATCATTCAACGGAAGCGGCTCCAAACCGGTAAACGTCTTATCCGTACCGCTGTTATTACCGTACCAGCACCCCTTCGCGCGCTCCGTCATCACAGGCGCTGCTTCCGGCGCGCTGAACGTTTGACTTTCGCTTGGGGTATCCGGCACAACAGATTCGGTAACTTCACCGCCGGAAGTCGGTTCGGAAACACCGTTTTCTTCTACTTTTGCGCACCCGAAGAGAGAGAACGACAATATCATGCTCAACAGCAGAGCGATTGTTTTTTTCATAAATTTTTCCTTTCCTGCATAGAGAGCTTATGTATGCCGCAGACATTTCCGCCCGCGGCCTGCATATTATTTTACAACTTTCTGAACGCCCGAAATTGCCGAATCAAGAACGTCCAATGCTTTTTCAGCGGTTTTTTTCATCTTTTTTTTCACCGAATTTCCGGAACTGAGCATGGCCGAACCCATCATAATGGTACCGCCCACAGCCATTGCAGAACCGACGTATTTCATTACAGAACTGCTTTTTGAAGTCACAATAACACCTCCGTCAAGCATTATTATACACCTTTTTCGGAAAAATATTTTACTTTTCGCAAAAAATATGTTACTATGCTTCAGAAAGGATGTAATTACGAGATGTATGATTTGAATATCGTTTTGATTGAACCTGAAATACCGCAGAATACGGGTAATATCGCACGAACCTGTGCGGCAACAGGCGCAAAACTGCACCTTGTTGAACCCATGGGGTTCAAGGTGGACGACAAAAAACTGAAACGCGCCGGTCTCGATTACTGGCATCTTCTTGACATAACCTATTATAAATCTACCGAAGACTTTTTTCAACGGACGCCGAACGGTAATTATTATTTTTTTTCAACAAAAGCAAAACACAAATACACAGATATTACATATGAGAATTCCGTTTACCTCGTGTTCGGCAAAGAAACCGCAGGGCTTCCGGAAAAGCTCTTATACGATCATCCCGATACCACCGTTCGTATACCGATGATCAGTGAAGCGCGCAGCCTGAATCTTTCAAACGCTGCCGCAATCGGTGTTTTTGAGGTTCTGCGTCAATGGAATTTTCCGCAGCTTGCCGAATCCGGCGAACTGAGAAACTATCATTGGTAAAAATTTTAAAAACCTATTGAAGAAAATTTTATTTTATGATAGAATAAAAATTGCTAATAAATCAAAAAGGAGGCGCTACTCATGGAAGAATCCATCCAGAAATTCGTAGATTTCGTCTATTTTCTGATCGATATCATCAGAGATCTCGTTCTTTCTGTCAGCGGTAAGGGCACAAAGAAGACCGAAACCGACGAAGGTACTCCCGCTGAAGCCGGCGAATAATTATCTTTTTGGGAAAAAGTCAGCAGCCTTTCGGCTGCTCTTTTTCTTTTTTACAAATCAAAAACTTCAGAGCTCTGTCTTTTTAGCCATGCGGCAGCTTTTTCGCAAACCTTCCGCAAACAGTTTTCATCAAACGGACTGTCAAGCTCCGCTTTTCTGAGTAATGTTGTAAAAACCTCGCTTCCGCCCTGCCGCGTATACTTCATATATTTGTTCCAGGCGTTGTCCTTATCTTCCGAAATCATACTCCAGAACTCCAGCGCAACCGTTTGCGCCAAACAATAATCGATATAATAAAACGGACTGGAATAAATATGATGTTGTCGCTGCCATCCCATACCCTCCGCATAGAATTCTATCTCACCATCCAGGCGAAGCCACGGCATATAGATCCCAAGCAGATCTTTCCAAGCAGTATGCCTCTCGGCAGGCGTTAGCTTGGGATTTTCATATACAATATGCTGAAAATGATCCACCATGGCGCCGTAAGGGATAAATGTAACGGCGCCCGCCAGATGCGTATAACAGAATTTCTTCGCATCATCCCCAAAGAAAGCTTCTGCGGCAAGCCAGCTGAAAAACTCCATAGACATCGAATGCACTTCACACGCTTCCAGGCTCGGCCATACCGTTTCCATTGGGATCCGTTTTCTGTTGTACCACCCGGCAAAAGCATGGCCCGCTTCATGCGTCACGGTTTCAACGTCGTCTTTTGTTCCGTTGAAATTTGCAAAGATAAAGGGAACTTCATATTCATGAAGCGATTCGCAGTATCCACCGGCTGCTTTTCCTTCTGTTGACAGCAGATCCATGAGTTCCCCGT
>CAMVBR010000405.1 GCA_947165755.1 uncultured Clostridia bacterium | reverse complement strand
TTTCGCTTATATTGCTTTATTTCCCTATTGACTTTTCTTAGCAGGTTTATCGGGCAGTTTGCCCGACAAACTGGAGCTACAAGCTAAGGAGCTACAAGCTACAAGTCAGATAGATTGCGTGGAAATATGTTGGTATCAGAACAACATCCGTACATTTCAACTGTGCTTGCAGCTTGCAGCTTGTAGCTTGCAGCTTCGCGCTATCAGCGCGATAAATTCCAATTCATCTCTTCCCGCTCTTCCGCTCCTTTATCTGCTCCCTGATCTCTTCATAGATCTCCACCAGCCTGAAGCGCACCTGAAAGCGCGGGGCGGGGGATACCACCTGCAGGCCCTCGGGTGAAAAAACGGCTTCGGCGGGCGGCTCGCTCACGGCGGGAATGCACAGGGGCGGGAACATCACGCACCACCAGTTATGTCCTTTGCCCTCGCCCAATACCACGCGCAGGGCGAGGTAGCTGCCTGCGGGCAGGGTCGCGTCCCCGTAGGCGCGGGTGTTGAAATATTCGCGCGAGAGGGTTGCCGAGGCGCCGTAATCCATGCCGTTTTCCCGCAGCACGGCGGCGGCCGTTTCGGCAATGGCGGGCAGCAGCGGCATTATTTTTTCGGCGGCGTCGGCGGGGGAGAGAGCCCCCTGAAACAGCTCCGCCGTTTCGGTGAGAATGCGGTCGCGCACCTTGAGCTTCACCGCCTGGTCCGCTTCGCCGTCGGAATTGGCGAGAATATGCAGCCGCAATACGCCGTCGCGCAGCCGGTTCGCGGAGGCAAAATAATCGGCCACCGACAGAACGGTAAGCGTGAGCGCCAGCGTTACGGCGCACAGGGCTGTGATCCGGTTTTTCTTTTTTTCGGGCATCATAAAAAGCGTCCTTTCCTTCTGTACTGCACAGAGTTTGGACGCTTTTTTCGTTTTTATGCGGGCCCCACGCCTTTTTGTACCGTTTCGCAGCAGGCGGCGAAGGGGACGAGCGTAAGCAGCTTTTCCTTTGCCCGTTCGGCTTCTTCGGCGGTATCGAACAGCCCGTAATAGGCGCTGCCGGAGCCGGAAAGGGAAGTGAAGTACGCCCCCGCTTCGGCCATGGCGCGTTTGATCGCCTCCCCCTCGGGAATTTCAAGCAGCTGCTCGAATACGTTATTCGCGTGTAGCAGGGCTTCTTTGTGCGCGCCCTTTGCGAAATAATACAGCAGCGTATCGTTTTCGGGGTGCCGCAGCGGCGCGCCCGCGTCGAATTTTTGAAACGCCTGCGCCGTGCTCACGCCTGCTTCGGGCTTTGCGATCAGAACAAAGGCGGGCGCATGGGGCAGCGCGGCCGTAATTTCGCCTGTATTCTGGCACCAGCGCGTCCCCCCAAGCAGGGCGAAGGGTACGTCCGCGCCGATTTTCAGGGCGATTTCAAGCAGCTTAGGCGTATTCAGCGGAAACCCGTGCAGCTCGTTCAGAATATCGAGCACAGCGGCGGCGTCCGCGCTGCCGCCGCCCAGCCCCGCCTGCGAGGGGATGCGCTTTTTGATTTCTATTGCCGCCGCAGGCGCCGCGCCGAGGGCCTCGTAAAAGAGCGCCGCCGCCCGAAAGGCCGTATTCTTCTCGTTCAGGGGCACGCCGGGGGCGTCGCACCGCAGCGTGACGCCGGTAAACGAAGTATCTACGCTTACGGTATCGCAGAGCGAAACGGACTGCATCACCGTGTGTATGGCGTGGTAGCCGTTCGGCAGCACGCCGGTCAGATCCAGCGATAAATTGATTTTCGCGTTTGCGCGTTTTGAAAGAAACATACGATCACCGGGTATATTCTAACATATTTTTCACTTTTTGCATATACTATTTGCAAAATAATCCGTTCTCGTGTAAAATAGCGGTATAGGAGGAATCGATATGGCTTATCTCATGGATCTGCACGTATACACCAACAACACGCCCGGCACGAAGGATAAGATCAGCTTTCTGTGCGAAACCGCCGTGGAAAAAAATATCCGCGCCGTGGCGTTTACCGATATCATAGCGCCCGAAACGGAATCCCGCTTCGATCTCAAGCGGCAGGTGCGCCACGCGTTTTTCGATATTTCCAAGGCGAAGCAGCTCTTTTTCGGCTCGCTCACCGTATTTGCCGGGATCGAGCTGCGGCAGGCCTATCTGGACCCCGCCGCCGTCAGCAAGATCTTATCCATGCAGCATTACGATATCGTGCTCACAAGCCTTTCCTGTTACGCGAAGGGGGAGCCCTTCGGCCTTTCGCCCGAAATGCCGCAGGCGGCATTTAACGCCTTTGCGGACCGCTATACCGATCTGCTGCTGCGCACCGTGGAGACCACGGATTTCGACGTGCTTGCCGCTCCGCTGGCGCCCCTTCGCGCTGTTCGCGCCGATCTCACTTATTTTGAAGAATGTATGCGCAAGGTGCTCACCGCCCTTGCCGTGCGGGAAAAGGCGCTGGAAATCGATACCAAAGATATTCTGGGCAGCGAGATCGTGCGCGATCTCTACCTGCGGCTCGTTGCCTGCTTCCGGCAGGCCGGCGGTAAATATATCACCTTCGGCAGCGAGTGCGCCAGCCACGATGAGCTCGGTTCCGGCATCGAATTGGCCATGAACGCGGTAAAACGGGCTGGCTTTTCGCAGCTTACGTTCTACGACGGGCGTATTCCCTATACCGTAGACCTGTAAAGTAGATGCCTTGCGGTCATGTTTCATGCTCCTGCAATGTAAAGCACAAACGCTTTACAAAATGAATAATCGACAGTATATTTTTGCGGTATGTTCAAAACTCGGTTCAAAATGTTGAAAAATTGACCCTGTCGATGTTTTTCACAAGGCAAAACGACAAGC
>CAMVBR010000404.1 GCA_947165755.1 uncultured Clostridia bacterium | reverse complement strand
CCTTAGGTCTTCCATCAGGACCTTTTTCATATCCTAAGAAGTTCTTATAACCAATGGAGAATTTTCCATCAGAGAAGCCTTTTCTAACACCCCATGTGACGTTTTCGGAAATCGATCTGCTTTCCTCTTGAGCTAATGAGGACATAATTGTGATAAGAAGTTCGCCTTTAGAGTCAAATGTGTAAATGTTTTCCTTTTCAAAGAACACCTCGACGCCTTTTTCCTGCAGCTTTCTGATCGTAACGAGCCTGTCCACCGTGTTGCGGGCGAAACGGCTGACCGACTTCGTCACGATCAGGTCTATTTTCCCGGCAAGTGCGTCGGAGACCATTTCGTTGAAGCCTTCCCGCTTTGCGGTGCCGAGGCCGCTGATGCCCTCGTCGGTATACACCTTTACGAATTCCCAGCCCGCGTGCCCCCGGATGAACCGCGTGTAGTAATCCACCTGCGCCTCGTAAGACGTGAACGGCTCGTCCTTATCTGTCGAAACGCGCGCGTAGCCGGCGACGCGCCGTTTGTGCACGGAATCTTTGGGGATACGGGTAAACGGGTCTTTCGTTGCCGGGATCAGCGTTACAGTTCTTTCCATTCTCATTCTCCTCTCTTTTTCGCGTCTGTACGGGCCTGTTCTCGCATCTCAGCCGTCCAGCTTTCGCCGCGTGATGGAAGATTCCAGGGGCGGCGGACGACGGAACCGTTCTTCAGCGTATACGTCAGGATATTGTCGGCGGCGCCGATCTGCTCTATCTCCTCAAACGGGGCGACGGCCTTCGTGATCTCATAAAGCGTGCTTTCCCTGATCCTGCAGCCGGCACAGCCCGCCCTGCCGCGGCTCACGTACTCCCTGCAGTTCCAGAAGACGACGCCGTGATTGGTGCAGCGTCGGTAATTCGCTCCGCATTTCCCGCAGCGGATCCGCCCTGTGAAGGGACCGCGCTCCGGCTTTTTGCGTCCGGCCGCGGCCGCTTTGTTCCTTTCCGTCACGGCTCTGCCCGCCTCGAAAGTTTCCGCGTCGACGATCGCGGGGTGAGAATCCCCAACGTAGTACATATCGCGACTGCCGTCGTTTTTGATCTTTTTCTTTTCGATGTGGTTGTTGACGTACTGTTTCATCAGCAGCGAATTCCCCGCGTATTTTTCGTTCCGCAGGATATCCGTGACGGGATAATGGTGCCATTTCCCGCCGCGCGGACTCGGAACGCCCCGCCGGTTCAGATCCTCCGCTATGGAAGTGACGCTGTCCCCGGCGATCGCTCTGCGGAAGATCTCGCGCACGATCTCGGCCTCTTCGGGCGCGATCTCCATTTTGCCGTCGGATACCGTGTATCCGTACAGATGGCGCATGGTGACGTCCTCGCCCCGCTCAAACGCTTTCCGTATGCGCCACTTCACGTTTTCGCTCACCGAAAGGCTTTCCTCCTGGGCGTAGCTGGCAAGGATCGTGATCATCAGCTCGCCCTCCGCGTCTGCGGTATGGATATTCTGCTCTTCAAAAAACACGTCGACGCCGAGCTCTTTCAGTTCCCGCACGGTCTCAAGGAAAACGACGGTGTTACGGCTGAACCGGGTGACGGATTTACAAACGATCAGATCGATCTTTCCACCGCGGCATTCCTCCAGCAGCCTCTGAAAACCGGGCCGCTCCGCCTTGGTCCCGGTACAGGCTTCGTCTGCGTAGACGCCGCAGTACAGCCATCCCGGATGTTTCTGGATCATGGCGCTGTAATAGCTGACCTGCGCCGACAGCGAATGCAGCATCGCGTCCTTGCCGGTCGAAACGCGGGCGTAGGCGGCGACGCGCAGGATCCTTGCCTGCGGGAGCGAAGGGAACTCAACTTTTTCTATCACTCTGTCCATAGCGTGAACCTCCTTCATCGGTGTCACATATTACCGTCAGAAGGGGGTATTATCAAGTCATTATCGGAAAATATAGTAGACGAAGACAGGCCCGTTTTTTCGGCAAGATCTGTCAGTATCACCCGCAGCTCCGCCGGCGTTATGACGCCTTCTTCCCCCATTTCCCGGAAGAGCGCGACCGCTGTTCTGAAACGTACGATTCTAGCCCTCAACTCAGCCTCCATCGCGCGTATCCTTTCTCCGGGCGGCCGCGTAACATGATATACAGCAGTATCTGCTTTCCGCCCTGCCGGTTCGGAACGTTTTACCGCAGCCGGGACAGATATGCTCGTACCCTGCAGTCTTTTTCCTTTCTTCCGGATGGGACGCCCACCAGACATATCTGCATTTATCCGAACAGAATTTCTTTTTCCGTTTATGCGGCGTCTGCGTCACACAGTTCCCGCATACCGGACAGACGCACTCCAGGGAATCCGTAAGCGGATGGCGCCGGCACCAGGCCTTCACACGGTTCTCCGGCAGACTGAGCGCGGCGGCGATAGAACGGTAGCCCCGTCCCTCCGCCCGCAGCATATCGATATCCCTCGCTGTTTTTTCGGTCATGTGTAATACCCCCTTCACTATACGGAGATTTGGAGGCCGTTTTGTCACCCTGTTACAAACAAAAAAATCCGCCGCAGACGAAAATAATCGTCCACGACGGGCTTATTTTTTTTGATACAAGCGTGGGGGCATTATCTTCCGAACCAGCCACGGATCGCGGCATAGATATGCCGGAACCAGTCGATGATTCTTTGTATTTTAACGAATAAAATTCGTGCGCTGCCGCGCTTCCGGAACGGGGAATTCATAGGTTTTTTTTGCAAGCGCGATGGCTTTCATCAAAAAGCTCATATTCTTAGCCAGCATCCGCATCGTCTGAAGACCTTCCACGTCCTGTTCGGCCTCGCCCTTTTCTCTTCCGTGAACGCTGTTCCAAT
>CAMVBR010000403.1 GCA_947165755.1 uncultured Clostridia bacterium | reverse complement strand
TCTGATGCCGCTCACGCTCACCTTGCATTCGGAGGTGATGTTGTTGATGGTATAGGTGCGGCAGCCCTCGGAATCCACGCCCGTGGAGGTAAGGGTCTCGCTGCCCATGATCTTGTTCAGCAGGTCGGCGTCCTCACCGAGGAACTCGGCCAGCTCGTTGGTGCCGCGGGTCACCTTTACGGAAGGATCGCCCGAATAGCCGTTGGCGATCTTCACGCGGAACGAGAAGCTGCCGCCGTAGGGCACCATGGCATAGTTCTGGCCCTGCAGGGTCTTTACGCTGTACCCCTTGCCGGAGGTGAGGATCACGTTGAAGTAGGTTTTGAGCATGTCGTTTTCATTCACGCGGACGGTGAAATTACGGTCCACGTAAACCACGTATTCGCCCACCTCGTTCGTTTCGGCCTTTACGTCGTTGATATATACGTTGGCGGTGGCGGCGTTATAGGCCTCGTTCGTCATCACCATAAACGAAAGGTTCTCGCCGGACGTAATGGAAACGGGCGTGTTCACGGCAAACTTCTCGGGGCTGTAGGTGGGCATGCCCGCCAGCTCCTCGGGCGTTTCAAGAAGCTCCTTGGCCGTGTGGTAATACCCGTCGTTGGCAAGGTAATAGATGCCGTTGGGGTCTTCCACGAAGCTGGGCTTGCCGTCCACGGTCTTTACGAAATAGTAGGGCGTGCCGATGTCTTCCCCGGCGGGGTTCGTGGTGATCAGCGAGGAAGAGGGCCCTACGAAGGTGACGGTACGGCCGCCCTCTTCGGCGAAGGCGGGCACGAGAACGGTGAACGCCATGAGCAGCGCAAGCAGGATGCTGAGTGTCTTTTTCATGTATTTATACCTCCGTTGCGGAAATTACAGGTATATGTACCTGCATAAATTATACAGTAAAACCGCGTTCTTGTCAACAAAAACCGTGAGAACGCACAAAAAATAATCATAAAAATCGGGGGCATTTTTTTGTTTGGTATTGACAATCCCCCAAATACAATTAAAATAAAAAATAGACAAGGAGGCGCATTTATGGCACAACTGAAAATGTACTGGTTCCCGGATACGCCCATCGACGGCAGCCCGCTGCCCGAGGGCTATTCCTTCTCGAAATACGAAACCGAAGCGGATAAGCTCGCCTGGGTGGCGTGCTGCAAAAAGGGGCTGGCGGCGGACGACGCCACCGAAAAAGCCTTTGACGACAGCATTCTGAGCTGGGACGACATCGACCCCTACAACGACGTTTTCTTTTTGGATCACAACGGCGAGCACGTGGGCACCATCACCGCGTTCAAATTTTTGGACCGCGACGCGGGCGACGTGCACATGGTGGCCGTGCGCGCCGACCACCGCGGACTGGGCCTATCTAAATATATGCTCTCCGCCGCTTTAAAACACCTGAAAAGCAAGGGCGTAGCGTGGGCGCAGCTCACCACCGACGAGTGGCGCAAGAGCGCGGTGAGATCGTACCTCACCGCCGGGTTCCTGCCCGTGGAATACGACGAAGGCATGGTCCCCCGCTGGGAGGCGGTGCTGGAGGAACACGGCGTAGACAGCGTGCGGATGGTCACCGAGGACGGAAACCCCTTCTGCGTGGTGACGAGAAGCGGACTGAAAGCCGCGCCACAGCGCGGCAGCGATATGGATTCCTGACGGAATCCGCGATATATCCCTTCGGGATGCGATATGCTTTTTCATATCTCGCAGTAAGCGAGATATGAAAAAAAGCGCGATATGTCCCTGCGGGACGAGATAAGGAATCCATATCATATCGCACGGGAGCAACAGCGAACGTATATCGCATCGAGCGAAGCGAGATATATCGCGTTGCGCAGCAACATATCGCAAACAGACGAAATATGGAAAATCGTTTCCGTAGCATGAACCTCGATAAAATTTAAATAAAAATAAAAGGAGCACATTATGAACAACAAAGTAAGACTCGGCATCGTGGGCGTGGGCAACATGGGCCGCGGCCACATCTCCAACTGGGTACAGGGCAGAATGCCCGAGATCGACATCACCGCCGTGGCGGATATCGACGAAAGCAAATTCGATTTTGCCCGCGAGAACGTTCCGGGCGTGGCCTGCTACAACACGGCCACCGAAATGTTTCATTCCGGCAAGGTGGACGCGGTTCTGATCGCCACGCCCCACTATTTCCACCCCCCGATGGCCAGAGAGGCCATGGAGGCAGGCCTGCACGTGATGAGCGAAAAGCCCGCCGGCGTTTACACCAAGGCCGTGCGCGAGCTCATCGAATTCACCGAAACCTCCGATAAAACCTACGCCATCATGTTCAACCAGCGCACCAACTGCCTTTACCGCAAAATGAAGGAGCTGATCGATTCGGGCAAATACGGCGAGATCAAACGCGTGAGCTGGATCATCACCGACTGGTTCCGCACCCAACAGTATTATAATTCCGGTTCGTGGCGCGCCACGTGGGAAGGCGAAGGCGGCGGCGTGATGCTCAACCAGTGCCCCCACCAGCTCGATTTATGGCAGTGGCTGTGCGGCATGCCCGTAAAGATCCGCGCCTTCTGCCACGAGGGCAAATGGCACGATATCGAGGTGGAGGACGACGTTACGATCTACGCCGAATACGCCAACGGCGCCACCGGCACCTTCATCACCACCACCGGCGACTGCCCCGGCACCAACCGGCTGGAGATCACGCTGGATAAGGCGAAGCTGCTCGTGGATTTCGGCAACCCGCAGAACGACGGCCGCCTTTGGATCTATGAGCTGAACGGCTCCACCCGCGACTTTATTTTCAGCGCCGAAGAGGGCTTCAAAAAGCTGGAGGGCGAATGGAAGGTTGTGGAAACCGACGGCAAAAACGA
>CAMVBR010000402.1 GCA_947165755.1 uncultured Clostridia bacterium | reverse complement strand
CGAACGGCAAACGGCGAACGGCGAACGGCTGTCGCGCCTCCGGCGCGACAAACTGAAATTTCAGCGAACCGTAATATCCCATCATCAAAAAACCGGCCCGAAGGCGTTCGCCTCCGGGCTGCTCTATTTATTTGATTACGTCGTATGCGGTCTGCGCCGCCGGCGCGACGCAGAATATTTTTATCCCTTTCTTATGCTTCATACCGTGTTTTTCCCGTTCGTTCCCACAGCTCAATACTGCAGGCCGAAGCCGAAGGGGTAGAGGATCTTTGAAGAATAGGTGTAATCTGCGGTCAGCGCGGGAATATCCACCGGCAGCCGGCCCTTCGGCCCTTCGTCGGGGGAGAGGGCAACGTACACCGCCGCGGGAATATTGGGGCCGTATTGGGTGATATCGCCGCCGCTCACGCGCGGGTCCTCGCTCATGCCCTTATCGGACCAGCAGAGCAAAATGGCATCCGCCGCCTGGAACCGCGCGGCGTCGTAGGGCAGGTGGGCGCTGATCAGCACGAATTTGCCGCCGTGCCGATGGGCGGTTTCAATCATGCGGTCCAGCTTTGCGCAGGCGCCGTTGGGGTTCGTATTCGGGTCCATCGCGCTCATGCGGTACAGCTCCGAAACGGCGAAAACGTAATCGGCCTTTTCTATTTTTTTCAGGATCGTATCAATATCGGTGGTATCGCAGCAATCGAAGCTCACGTCGGCGTTTTTCGGCAGCCTTCCTTCGTCCTGCAGGCGGGCAACGCCGTACTGCATAGAGAGCACCTCGTTCGGGTAGGCGGCAATGAACAGCAGCTTTTTGCCCGCAGCGGCGGCGGGCAGGGTGTTTTTATCGTTCTTTACCATGGTGATCGCCCGTTTGGCGAGCGCCCACTCGGTTTCGTGGTGCGCGGGGCTGCCCACGGTCGCCTTTGCTTTTGCGGCGGCGTCTTCGGTGGGCTGTTCGTATTCGGCAAGCAGCCCGTGGCGGCATTTCAGGCGCAGGATGCGGGTGACGGCGGCGTTTACCTTGTCCATTTCGATCACGCCTTTTTTCGCAAGGCGAGCAAGGTCGTTCACGTAGGCGTCCAGCGTGGCGATGGCCGCGTCGGAGCCGGGCGAAACAGGGTCGAGCAGAATATCCACCCCGGCGTTGATGGCGAGCACGGCGGCGTCCAGCGGGTCGAAGTGCGCTTTCACGGCGTCCATATTCATGGCGTCGGTGATCACAACGCCGTCAAAGCCCATATCGCCGCGCAGAATATCGGTGATCACCGTTTTTGAAAGCGTGGCGGGCAGCTCTACCTTGCTGCCGTCCTTTTTGGAAACGTAGGTCGTTTTATCAATGTGCGGGTATTGGATATGGGCGGTCATGATCATCTCGGCGCCCTCGGCAATGCCCGCGGCGAAGGGAACGAGCTCGTTTGCCTTTAATTGCGCGTAGCTTTTTTCAATGCGGGGCAGGCCTGTGTGGCTGTCGGTGCCCGTGTCGCCGTGGCCCGGAAAATGCTTGAGCGTGGCGATCACGCCCTGCTCCTGCAATCCGCTGATATAGCCCGCGCCCATGGCTGCCGCCGTTTCGGCGTGATCGGAAAAGCTGCGCACGCCGATCACGGGGTTGGCGGGCTCGTTGTTTACGTCCAGCACCGGGGCAAAATCGGTGTTGATGCCCAAAACGGCAAGCTCTTCGCCGATGATCCCCGCGGCTTGCCTTGCGGCGTCCGGGTCCCCGGTGGCGCCCAGCGCCATGTTGCCCGGGGTCTGTGTGCCGGTGGCAAGGCGCGTGATCTTGCCGCCCTCCTGGTCTATGCCAACCAAAAGCTGCGTTCTGCTCGCCGCCCTGTTCGCGGTTTGCAGCGCCTCGGTCAGCTTCACCGTCTGCGCGGCTTCCACGGTGTTCTGCGCGTAAAGGATCACGCCGCCGAAGGCGTGCTTTTGCAGCATGGCGGCATGGGAAGCGTGCAGGGCTTCCATACCCGCGCCGTCGAAATAGCGTACGTCGGGCATGAGCATCTGCTCTATTTTTTCCTGTGTGCTCATGGCGGCAAGCTTTTCCGCCACCAGCCGGGTCTCCTCCGTCTCGTAATCGGTCAGCTGAATGGCCATACGCAGTATAATGCGGGCGTCGGCGGTGGTCACCGTCCGTTTGCCGGTCACGCGGGCGGCCTCAAGCTGCCGGGCAGAGAGGTTTTCCAGCCCGATGGCCTGCCTTAGCGCCAGGCGGGCGTCTTCGGTGGTCACGCCGCCGTCGAGGTTTACGTCTCCTTTTCGGTCAGCCGCGGCAAAGGCGGCCGAAGCGAAGGAGAGCAGGAAAATACAGGCGAGAAATACGGATATCAGTTTTTTCATTTGCTTCTTTTTCTCCTTTTATATATGGTGGTATTATAGCATCCCACCGCAGCGAGCACAAGCGTTATCGATTGATTTTTTCGGAAATCGGTGTTATAATAGATCCAAATCGAAACGAAAGGGCGGTGCGTTGGTACGGAAGGGCAAAAGCAGTATATCGCGATCGATCTCAAATCCTTTTACGCCTCCGTGGAATGCGCCGAACGGGGGCTGGACCCTCTGGACGCCCTTTTGGTGGTGGCGGATGAGAGCCGCACCGAAAAAACCATCTGCCTTGCGGTGTCGCCCGCGCTAAAGGCCCTCGGCGTGCCGGGGCGGCCGCGGCTGTTCGAGGCCAACGCCGTCGCCGCGCGGGTCAACGCGGAGCGAAAGCGAAAGGCCCCCGGCGGCCGGTTCGTTGGCAGCGCCGCCTCGGCTTCGGCGCTGGCGGCGGACCCCTCTCTGGAATTGGATTTCATCAAGGCCACGCCCCGCATGGCTTATTATATGCAGTATTCCCGCCGCATCGTGG
>CAMVBR010000401.1 GCA_947165755.1 uncultured Clostridia bacterium | reverse complement strand
TCCATATGTGGGTTGTTCACATGCGTGCAAGTATTGCTATGCCTCGTTTATGAAGCGGTTTACTAATCACACCGAACCCTGGGGCGAATTTGTAGACGTAAAATACTGGCCTGTGATCAATCACCCGGAAAAATACGCAGGAAAAGAAGCTTTCTTTGGCTCTGTTACAGATTGTTATCAACCATGCGAAAAGAAGTACGGGCGCACTCGGGCCCTTCTTGAACAGCTTCAGGGCAGCGGGATCAGCATCAGCATTTCCACGAAATCCGACCTGGTACTCCGTGATTTAGATTTGATCAAGACCTTTCCAAACGCAAGAGTTTCATTTTCCGTCAACACACTGGACGAGGTTTTTCGGAGAGAAATGGACCGTGGCGTGAGCATCGAACGTCGTCTTGCGGCAATGAAAGCGTTTTATGATGCCGGCGTGCAGACCACCTGTTTTATCTCGCCGATATTTCCGGGGATCACGGATCCGGTGGAAATCATCGAGGCCGCAAAAGACAGATGCAATCTTGTTTGGCTTGAAAACCTGAACCTGCGCGGCGATTACGGCGCACGTATCAAGGAGTGGATTCACGAGACCCATCCGGAGTTAGATGAACTGTATTATGAAATATACGGCAAAAAGAGCCGTGAATACTGGAACGCATTGGATCAGAGGATGCGCGAGTATACTGCACAGATGAAAATGCCCTACCTGCGGGATGACGATCAGCACCGCTCTGATTTTGGCGAGCCTCCTGTCGTGGTGAATTACTTTTATCATGAGGAAGTAAAAAAATCGGCAAAGAAAAAGCAGGATTGAAGGCACGGAATACTTCAACGCCGCCAAACGAACCGTCCAGTACGGCGAGGTAATCGTTGTGACCGTGACCTATCAGACGTACGTCAGGGGACTCGGAGTGTTCAGGATCCCGGTAACGCTTACCGCGAAGCACAGCGGCCTGTCGCGGAAATATTGGAAGTGAACTATTTGTTAAGAAGCGGTTAAAAATGCCCAAGACCGGTGCAAAAAAAGCCCTTAATTATTGACAAATAAGGAAAAACGGCTATAATACTGTTGAAAATGCTCAAAAAGCAGTGTGTTATACTATGGTGGAGGGTTTGATATGAAAGTGCTTCTTAACTATACAGTGAAACTTGGCAAATACGATGGCAACGAGGATGTTTTCGAACGGGAAATTGAAACCGCCGATGAAGACATCGAAAAAGCAATTACCAGAGCTATAATGACGGGAACATACTTTGAGGATGTTCCGGAACTTCAGGCCCTGTGCGACCAGGCATACAAGGAAATCGAGAAACAGCAGATCCAAAAGCTGCGCGATGAAGGCGATGACGCTTTTGCGCTTGAGTGTTTTGAAAAAGGAAAAAGCCCATTTGATTGCGGTTACAAGATTACCGTCTTTTTCCCTGATGACGATCTGCCAATACCGGAAGATGATGAGATCGAAGAGTATTTGAGAAAAGCTCTTTCAGACGGAAATTTAAGTCTTGCTGAAGAGGTTATACTCGAACACAATGGTAATTATTCTGGGAATCTGATCGAGAAGTCTTTTGAAATTGCTGAAGAGGTTGGCTGCCAGGAGTTCATTGATAAGAACCAACAAAACCTATAACTGCAAATCACACAAATCTTCATGCCGCAGAGAGAAATCCCTGCGGCTTTTTCTATCTCAAAAAAGAGGTTAGATATGAACACTATTTTGAACAACAAACGGGGGAGCAGCTACTTCACGCCGGCCGCAATCCTTCTTTTTTTCATTTGCGGCCGTGCAAATGGGCAATTCACGCCGGGAGGCGGCGCCCGCTCTGACAAGATAAAGCACCGCGACCATCATAAAACCGCCTCAAGAACACGAAATTGGCCCCACGACGCGAAACGGCGCGAAGTTTACAATTTGTTAACAAATCTGAAACAAAAAGTTTACAGAATTGCCCGCAAAAAATATTGAAAAAACACAAAAAATATGCATTGACATATTGTATTTATTATGATAGAATATCAAACTGCGTTGTAATCTCACGCTGCGCAGCCCCTCCTCCCCGGACGCCGAAAAAGCCCGGAAAGCAGGGGTAAAAAGATGGGGAAACGCATTTGACAGCCGTATTGTAGCATACGAAACGGGCCGATTGCAAGCGCATTTGTGGAACGAAGCTTAACGCAATAAAAAAATAGGGGTGATTATCTGCTATGGTGCATACCGTTAAATATGGTAAAACCGAAAGACAGAGCTACTCGAGGATCCAGGAAATCCTGGAAATGCCTAACCTGATCGCTATTCAGAAAGATTCGTACCGTCATTTTCTTGAGGTCGGATTAAAAGAAGTTTTCAAAGACTTTTCACCTATCACTGATTTTACCGGCGACCTGATGCTGGAATTCATCGATTATAAACTTGATGAAAAACCGAAATACACGATAGAGGAAAACAAAGAGCGCGACTCAACGTACTCCGCTCCTCTTAACGTGCGCGTGCGTGTTATTAATAAGGAAACGGGCGTCATAAAAGAGGACACCCTGTTCTTCGGCGATTTCCCGCTGATGACCGAAAGCGGTACGTTCATCATGAACGGCGCCGAGCGCGTGATCGTCAGCCAGCTCGTACGTTCCCCCGGCGCATATTATGAAAAAGCGTTCGATAAAGCGAAGGGAAAGACGACGACCGCCACTACGCTTATCCCGAATCGCGGCGCATGGCTCGAATACGAGATCGACTACAACGAATGCATCCACGCGCGCGTTGACCGTAACCGCAAAGTTCCGGCCACGATGCTTTTCCGCGCGTTCGGATACGGCACGACCGACGAGATACTGAAGCTCTTCTCGGTAAACACCCAGGAGC
>CAMVBR010000400.1 GCA_947165755.1 uncultured Clostridia bacterium | reverse complement strand
CGCTTCCATCCGTACCTTATCATCCGCATCGTTCAAAAGCGCAGCGAATACCTGAATAAACGCATAAGCCATCCAACGATCCGGATCCCAAGACATAAACACGCCCGGAATAAACGTGAGAAAAAACGCCATTTCCATACAGAAATAACAAAATCTTTGCAGCCCGCTTTTTTCCTTATCCCGCACAAATGCAAAAAAGAAACGACAGATCAATACGAATACGGGCAATATAATTATTACCGCCTGCAGAAATCTCTTTTTATCCGCAAAATCTGATAGTCTGAAAACGATTTCAACCGTCAGACGTAACGAATGGAACAAAGAACGAACGTCGGTGACTTTGAATTCCGACAAAGTCTGCAGCGAAACAGCCTCCATCGCTTTTTTTATACTTTCTTCCGCATGATCCAATCGTTTATATAAATAGTATTCCGGGTAAATAAAGCCTTTCACGCCGCGCTGAACAAGGATCTCGTGGAACTCTTCAAAAGAATACGTCAGGTTTTTCTGTTCCCCAAGCATCAATACAAAGAACAGAACAAATGATACTGTAACTGACATAATAAAGATGACAAGCAACCAAATCCGCTCTTTTTTTGTTTTTGTCAGCGAAATCTTATATAGCACAAAAACACATATTAACGGCACCCAGCATATCATTGCAGCGGTGTTGATCAACAGCTCAACCGCACATAGCAAGACAATTACCGGCTGTAAAGGTTTATGTTGAAGACAAATAATGCCAAGCAACGCTATAAGCATCAAATGAAATTCCAACACACTGTTATCCGGAACAAATACCGCAAACGTAACCGGCCCGGTCAAAAAAAAGAACAGAAGCAGCAAAGTCGTTTTTCGGGACGGGGGATTCTGAGACAGTAAAAGCTTTTCAAGAACAATTGAAAGAATGCAAAAAAAACAAATCAATAAAAACAAGTGATAGTAGGCGGCAAAGGATACGTCCTTACCGCCCGTAATCAACCGATAAACAGCCCCCGGCAAAATACGGCTTTTGAACCCCATTTCATAGTCCAATGCATAAAAGGACAGACCGATAGATCTGCCCAGAACAAGTTTGCCTCCCAGCACAACAAAAAAGGTATAGGAAAGCACGCCCGTAAAAATACAAAAAAAGTATTTATGCTTATGAAAAACCGTTTTGATTTTTGTCATATTTATTCAGATCCGTTTAATGAATGTAAGAAATATCGGAAATTATCGTCCTTTCGTGCCGTTTTCCATACCATACGACCTCGCGGGCATATAAAACCAAATCATCACAACACTCGGTACTAAACAATAACGTATTATTGTTTTGTTCAGGGATATGCGGCAGCGGCGCATAAATATTTTTGAAGTAAGAATACCAATCATACACAAAGCTTTGTTTATGCGTCTTAGCGCCGGTCAAATTCATTATACTTTTCTGGTAATTGTATAAATCCTCGAACAATTCCGCATCGGTAAAGAATTCCCGCAAACAGGGTCGCATCGCATTGTAAAAGCGTTCCCCCTCTGCCGATAAACACAGATACATCCCCTCATCAAAAGGCAAATTGATATCTCCGAATCGTCTGTCTACAAAAAACAGGTCGTTTTTTTCTGCAAGATACCCGGGAAAAGCAGCGGTCACATGTTCAACAATACTGCCAAGGAACGGGTTTTGATCTGTAATAAATTCAAAAACCCTTTTATAAAAATCATAGTAAGATACCGACAGGGCCTGCCGCAGATAAATCGCAACAAACCGAAGCAGCCCGAAGCAATGAAGCGCCTGAACAATACATGCGATCTTATTCATTTTTGCCCAGTCGTTTTTTGACATTGTATTTGTTTCAACTACAATCTCAGACCGTGAACCGTACATCTGCGTTTCGGTTAAACGGCTGTGTGTTTGCCGCAAACATGATCTTATGGTTTTTATCCCGGATTTTTTGAGCATCGCAGCGCTGTTCATCGGCGCATTCGGCAGCAACAAACAGCAATAAACAGCCAAACAATAATGCTGCCCCGCTTCTATCACATTAAACAGGCTTTTGCAGAAGCTTTCAAATGATTCCCCGGGCAAACCGAGGATCAGATCCGTATAGGTATTGATGCCGGCGTCTCTGTATTGCCGCAGCTGCGCCGAAAACGCCTCGACCGACATATTTTTTCTGTTTACGTTCTGCAAAACCTCCGGCGTAAGGCTTTGCACGTCTAACGCAACACCCCGATCCATTTGCATCTCATGAAATTTTTTGTAAATTCTGAAACTGCGGTCTGCCTTGTTTTTATCTGACGTCGTTTCGAACTTCTTCGGGAACCCCGTCCGCTTTTTCAGTTCGATCACAAAATCCGCAATCTCTTCGTCCCGCGCCATCATACCGAAATTTCCGTCGGTACAAATGCAATATTCTATCTGATTTTGCGAGAGCCACTCCAATTCCCCCTTTACCTTTTCCATGGGGAACGGACGAACGGGTGTAGCGTTATATGCACAATATAAACAGCCGTAGGGACAGCCACGGGTTGTTTCGATCAAGCCATCAAACTTGAACCCCTCATATTTTTTTCCGTGAATGATATGATCGAAAAAACCTTCCAGATAGGGCGACGGAAAACCGGATAGATCTTTTGCGTATTGTTTTTCCGTTATAACAATCGTACCGTCTTTTCTGAAAACAACACCGTGAACTTTATCCAACGGCTCTCCGAGCGCCATGCTTTCCAGTATTCCAGAAAAAGACTGTTCTCCTTCCCCAAGCAACAAAATATCAACGAATGGATATTCCTCTAAATAAGACGTGTCCGGAGGAATCTGCTGCCCGCCGAAAACAATAATGCAAGAAGGCCATTTTTCTTTGATC
>CAMVBR010000399.1 GCA_947165755.1 uncultured Clostridia bacterium | reverse complement strand
AAAAGGGGCGGTCATGCCCGCCCCTACAGGGTACGGAAATGAGGCGGATTTCGTATTGTAGGGGCGGGCATGACCGCCCCGGGAACCCCGTTGATACACAGAACACCGCCGGAGTGTTTTCGCGGCAAACAAACCGTTCCTGAGATCTTTTGTTGTGAAAAAAACCTGCGGCAGCGTTTTGGGGCTGCCGCAGGTGTTATGTTGTTAATTCGTGTTTGTTCAGGTTTCGGTCGCTTCGCCGGCGGAGATGGTTTCCGCTAAGGCGGCGCGGCGGGCGTTGAGCTCGGCGTACATTTTATCGCGGGTGTTTTTATCGATCTTATAGGCGAACATGGGCAGAATGCTCAGCATGGCGAGGCAGGCCGGGATCAGGGTGCTCATGGCGAAGATCCATTTCTGCGCGTGCTCGGTCTGGGGGCGCACCTCGGTGTAGGCGGTGGGGTCGTAGCCGATCCACAGCTTTAATTTGGGGGTGATCACACTGTTCAGGCGCGAAGGGATCTTGCACAGGATGGTGCTTGCCACCGAAAGGGTGGCCTCGTTGCGGCAGCCGGTTTTCCATTCGATATAGTCGTTGCATTCGTTGCGGATCTCGTCGCCGGAGATGCTTTGAATGCCCTGGAAGCTGGCGAAAACGATCTCCCACAGCGCGGTGATCGGGTACATGGGCAGCCGGTTCTGGAAGAAGCGGTTGCCGTCTTTTGTTTTAAAGAACATGCCGTACAAAAACACCGGAATATAGCAGATCTTGGGCGCGGTCTGGCTGAGCATGTAGAGGGCCTTTGTGGAGTGCTTTGAAGCGAGGTTGTTGTATTTTGCGAAGCCCAGGGGCTGGAAGAACACGCTGGGGATGCCCGCAAAGGTCTCGAAGGTGGTTTGGAACAGCACCCAGCGGTAGTAGTTGTTGGTGTAAATGCCGGTGTTGAAGGAGCCGAGGGCGTTGGAGATCATATACATCAGCACGGGCTTGTTTGTGAACACGATGCGTAAGCTGTCGCGGATGCGCGGTACCTCTATGCTCTGATGTACGCGCTCTTTAGCGATGCGGGAATACCACAGCACCACAAGGCCCGCCGCAATGCCGGTGGCAGGGCCGAAGCTCATCAGCACCCGGCGGATCAGCCCGTGGCTGCCGCTGTCGGGGGATTTGATCAGCCCGTGGGTGATGAAATCCAGCAGAAATTCAATGATCGTGTTGGGCAGGCCGGCGTAGAACAGGTTGCAGTATTTGGTGACCGCCAGCAGCCGACGCCGGTCGGAAGGGTATGGCGTGATGGTGGAAAGATAGCCGGAGGTGGCCACCGCCTTGAAGTTTGTTACCGTTTCCATCAGCAGTTCCAGCGCGATATAGGCGATGAATTTGGGCAGATAATCAAAATCGTTTACTTGCGCCTCAGAGAAGAAGGAGGGCAGCAGCCAGAACAGGCTTACCAACAGCGCGTAAGGCAGGCCCGTAAAGAAGAAGTAGGGCATAAATTTTCCCCAGCGGGTGCGGGTCTTTTCAATCACGCCGCCGATGATGATATCGTCCACCACGTCCCAAATGCCGGCGAACACGTTATACAGCGACTGTTTGTTCAGGTGGATCTTCAGAATGCTGTCCACAAACAGATCCTTCTGGCTGTCGATATGAAAGACCGCGCTGCCGTCAAACAGCATATAGCCGATGGTCTCTTTGCGCGATACCACCCGCCGGTCCACCGTGGTCATTTTACGCAGGCTGCGGGTAACCTCCTCATCGGAGCCGTGCTCGGCGATATAAACGACCTCCTGCTTATTCCATTCGCTCATGCGTTGCCGCCCTTCCTCTGCCAGCTTCTGCTCCTGCGCCTCCCGCAGGTCCGCCAGCGCCAGCAGCATTTTACGCTGCAGCTCTGATTTGTTTATACCGGCTTCCATATACCGGAAATACTCTTCGCTGGGGATGCCGCCGATCAGGCACTGCGTGTATTTTACCGGTATCCCCTTTTTGATCAGAAATACGTTGTAGGCGAACAAAACAATCAGCAGCGCCAGATACAGATACGCGCCGATACCGAGCGACGCGGGGTTTGGATCTACAAACACCTGCGGCGCGCCCTTTGCCCCGGCCGCCGCGGCGCAGATCATGGCGCCTGCCGCGCACAGTATCTGAAAGCCGTGGGTGATCAGTACGCGCGCTTTGCCGTGTTTGCCCAGCGACATGATAATAAGGATCAGATTTACAAGGATCATTGCCGCCGAAACCAGCAGCAGCACGGCTGCAAGGCACATGGGGTCTTTCAGCGCCTTGCCGAGCACCGCACCGAAGCCTGCGGCGTTGATGCGCTCCACCACGCCGATCACGTTCAGGTGCTTGTTGCCGCTTTCGGTTTGCAGCAGCTTCAGAAACAGCGCCCCGGCGGGCAGCAGGGTGAGCGGAATGCGGGCGATCGCCCATTTTGAGCCGACGAAGGCGGCCTTGGCCCGGTCGATGCGGGGCTGAAACAGCGCGTGTTCCCGTTCTGCCTTTTCCGCCTCGTCCAGCAGCCGCTGGTTGGCGTCGTAGTAGTTCAGGTTCACGCCGCACCCGGGGCATTCCGGTTTCCAATCGAACAGATGCAGCTTTCTTCCGCAATGCGGACAGGTTGCCATATGATCTTCCTCCTTTTTGACGGTTTTGTATGAGAGGTGGGGATTGTTAAAATTATAATTTGTCGCGCTGTGTTACTATTGCGACGCGGCAGGCGGGACGGCGGGACGGTTCCAATGTCATTAAGTTAAGATATGCGAAGCCTGCATGAAAGATAACGGCAACCCTATGCGGCGCCTGTGAAATCCTGTAGATAATATGTAAGGCCCCCAAACTTGTAAAAACGTGGATTTATCTGTATA
>CAMVBR010000398.1 GCA_947165755.1 uncultured Clostridia bacterium | reverse complement strand
CAGGACGCGGAACACACCGGCGCCGACAGCGTAAACGGAACCACCGCCGCAGACGCGAATAACGGGCTGAACAACGGCGGGACCAATTCCGTCGCCCCCGGCGTAACGGACGTAAACGGCACAACGGCGCAAAACAGCGGAACGGCGTCCGTAACCGCGCCCGGCGGGAATGAAGCTACCACCGCGGCCGGAAGCGCTCCCAACGCGGGCAGCATGACCGCAGCGCAGTACGCACAGAGCCTGGGCCAGACGGAATACGATATTCTGCGCTCCGATTCCATGACGCTGGATGGGATCTTCGGCGAAAGCGGCCAGACCAATCCCATACAGATGGCCATCGGAAACGACCAGGTGTATATGCGCTCCGAAATGGACGGGATGGAGATGGGCATTTACATTGCCGATAAAAAAACCTACATCTATCTGCCCGCATACAACAAATATCTGAAGCTGAACGCGGCCGTAGCGAAGCTGATGGGCGTTGACACAAACGAATTCAGCGATATGACAAAGGATATGGGGTTTGAGAATCTGCCGCCCCTCACCCAGGCCACAGGCATGTCCGACGGGACCATGAACGGGCAGAGCTGCAAGCTGTTTCTGCTCAACGGCGTCGACGGCGCAAAAACGGTACGCGTGGGCCTGAACGGCAAAAAGCTGGTGGGCGTGGAATATCTGGATTCCGCGGGTAAAATCATGTCGTATATGTATTTCAATTCCGTAACCTCCGGCTTCCCGAAGATGCCGCCGGACGGATACGAAGAGATCGGCATTATGGATTTCGCAAAACTGATGATGGCGGAGATGGATACGCAATGAAAACCGCGATCGTAACCGGAGGCGCAAAAGGCATCGGCGCCGCCGTGGTAAAAAAGCTTTGCGGCATGGGTTATTCCACCGCGATCGTATATTTCGGTTCAGAGGAAAAAGCGCTGGCTCTTTCCTCTGCGCTTATTTATAAAGGATTCGACGCCTTCCCGATAAAGGCGGACGTAAGAGATCCGGCGGCGGTGAACGACGCCGTAAACCGGATTTACAAGCTCAACGGCGGGATCGACCTATTGGTAAACAACGCCGGTATCGCCGGGCAGAAGCTGCTGCAGGACGTGACGGATACGGATTGGGCGGATATGATCGGCGTGAACCTTTCGGGCGCGTTTTATTTCTGCCGCGCCGTGCTGCCGCATATGCTGCGGGCCCACAGCGGACGGATCGTGAATATCGCCAGCATGTGGGGGCAGGTGGGCGCCGCCATGGAAACCGCCTATTCCGCCGCAAAAGCCGGGGTGCTGGGGCTTACAAAGGCGTTGGCAAAAGAAACGGCCCTTTCCGGCGTTACGGTAAACTGTATCTGCCCCGGCGCCGTGGATACGGATATGATGAAGGGATTTTCCGCCGAGGATATCGCCGCGCTGTGCGATGAGATCCCGGCAGGGAGACTCGGCACGCCGGAAGAGATCGCGGCTGCTGTGGCCTTTTTCGCGGCGGAAGAAAACAGCTACGTCACCGGCCAGATACTGGGTGTGAACGGCGGGTTCGTGGTTTGACCCGGAAACCGGTATCCGGTTTGCGTAAAAAAGAATAATAAAAAAGCCGGAAGTCTGATTGGAACCATTCTTCCGGCTTTCTTCATATTTCACATTTCCGTACTTTTCGGCAAAAATCTTATTTTGACAGCAGCAGCGCGTCGTTTGCCTCCGCATCGCCGCCGCCGGCGCTGGAAAACCGATCCAGCAGATCTTTCACGGTCAGGTTTTTCTTTTCCTCACCGGCGATATCCAGCACGATATGGCCGTCGTCCATCATGATCAGGCGGTTGCCGTAGGCGATGGCGTCTTTCATATTGTGGGTGATCATCAGCGTGGTAAGGCCGTGCTCTTCAACGATCTCCTGCGAGAGCTGCAGCACCTTTGCGGCGGTTTTGGGGTCGAGCGCCGCCGTGTGTTCATCCAGCAGCAGAAGCTTCGGCTTTTGCAGTGTGGCCATCAACAGGGTGACCGCCTGCCGCTGCCCGCCGGAAAGCAGCCCCACTTTGGTGGAAAGGCGGTTTTCCAAGCCCAGATCCAGCTTTGCCAGTTCCTTTTTGAACAGGGCGCGCTCCCGATTGGAGATGCCCCATTTCAGCCCTCTGCGCGCGCCGCGCCGCAGGGCAAGCGCCAGGTTTTCTTCGATCCACATATTGGCGGCCGTGCCCATCATCGGATCCTGAAACACGCGGCCCAGATATTTCGCCCGTTTGTGCTCCGGCATTTTCGTGATGTTGAGGCCGTCCAGCGTCACGACGCCGCTGTCGGGAATATATTTGCCGGAGATGATATTCAGCATCGTGGATTTACCGGCGCCGTTGCCGCCGATCACGGTCACGAAATCGCCATCGTTCAGCGTAAGGTTCAGATCCCGCAGCGCAAGCTTTTCATTTACGGTGCCCGCGTTGAAAGTTTTATATACGTTTTTGATCTCAAGCATTTTTTAAGCCCCCTTGTTATACCGCTTTTTTGCGTTTGGGCAGCTTCCCTTTCCAATAGGGAATGCCGAGGAACAGCGCAACCACCGCGGCGCTCAGCAGCTTCAGGAAGTCGGTTCTGAGGCCCAGCTGGAGCACGAACTGGATCACGATATAGTAGATCACCGCGCCGATGGACACGGCAAACAGCTTAAGGCCCAGATTGCGGAAGATCTTACCGAAAACAACCTCGCTGATGATCACGGCGGCAAGGCCGATCACGATGGCGCCCCTGCCCATATTGATATCGGAAGAGCCCTGATACTGGGCGATAAAGGCGCCGGAAACGGCGACGATACCGTTGGAGATGGCAAGACCGAGGATCTTATTGTTATCCGTATTGATGCCCTG
>CAMVBR010000397.1 GCA_947165755.1 uncultured Clostridia bacterium | reverse complement strand
GAAAGACTGCAGATCCATTGACCGAAGATGTTTTCTGTTCCCCTTAAACGTAAAAACAAGATTTTGCGGCTGAAAGATCCGCCCGGCGCAGCGCATCACGTCCTCTTTTGTGATTCCGGTATAAATACCGAGGTCGGGGGTGGAATAATCGATCTGTTTCCCGCCGAGGATATGATTATCATATGCGATATTCCAGTTATGCGCTTCCGCATTATCCCGGTCGGCCTCCAGAGCGGCGATCCCTTTGCTTACGGTACGCCCGAGAGAAAAATCGCCGTTTTTTACGGAATCCAACACCGCAAAGGTTCGCCGGATGGCTTCGGGAACATCCGCTTCATTTACCTCAAAGCTGAATTTGAGCGCCGAGATATTGGCGTATTGCTCCGATCTGCTGTCGTAAGAATAGATAAGACCGGCGTTTTCGGAAAGGGCAGTGTAAAGAAGCGCGTCGTCGTTGCAGAACAGAATCAGATATATGAGATTGAGAATTTCTTTCGGGCATTCCCGTGCGGATACGTCGAAAGAGAACGAGACCCTGCACCATTCGGCGTTCTGCACATTCAGCCGGAAGCTGCGGCAGCCGAACGCCGCGGGCGTTGGCGCGGTATTGAGCCATTGCGGCATTTTGCGCGGGCTTCGCAGCGTGCTGAGGCCGGAAAACAGATCGTTTTCGCCCGCCTCGCCCGTATTGCCCGTAACACAAAAGAAATAAGCGCTCTCATCCAGAAGATGCCGCTGCCACGCCTGCACCTGCCGCAGCGTGATCTTTTTCACGCCGGTGGCCGTACCGCTGACGCTTTGCGCAAGGGACGTATCCCGCCACACTCTGCGGTCGGTAAAATCGCGCAGCGTATGAAGATCGTCGTTCTCGCGGATCTCGGCAAGCACCCGTTTCTTTTCCGCGGCGAAATCACGGGGAGAGATCTCAAGAAGATCCAAAACAGAGAGAAGCACATCCACGCCGAAACGGATCCCCCTCGGCAATCCGGACACGGTAAAGCACAGAAACTCTTTATATGTGCTGCCGTTGAACCAAACCCCGTTTTCAGACAGAAGCTCGTAAAGCCTGCCGTGATATTTCTGCTTCACATTTCGGAACACCATATGTTCGAGCAGATGTGTGATACCGTTTTGCACCGGCGATTCGTACATGGAGCCGGCGCGGATGTATAACCCGATGCAAAACTGGTGCAGATGCGGATCTGTTTGCAGATACACGGGAATACCCTTTATGATTTCCGTCCGTTCACCGTTCAAGCATATCGCCTCTCTTTTGTTTGCGATATTTATTATTCTACGCCGTTTTCAAAACGGAGGATGCGTTTTTCGCCTTCTTCGGCAAGGGCGCGGAATTCCTCGATATTGGCCTTGAGCCGCGGAAGGGCCTCCTGCTTATAGGTGCTGATATCCTCCAGCGCCTGCATACAGTCGTTAAACGAATTGCGCAGGGTTTCCACCGATACGCCGGATTCTTCCGCCTGCCGGTGGATCTCGGCGCCCTGCTCTTTGAGCAGCGTGCTGGTGGCCTCGATCATGCGGTTGGTTTCGGCGTTCAGGGCGTTCACCTTTTCCAGCACGATCTTCTGATCGTACAGCGCGCCCGCCACGGTAACGGCGGTGCGCAGGGCGGAAACGGTTACCAGCTTCGCGCGGTCAACGGAGCGGATCAGCTCTTTGTTATTGCGGCGGATGATCTCCATTGCGATGATGCCCTGCTGGTTTACCACCTGCAGCTGCTGAAAATCCTGCGTTTTCTGGCGCAGCGGATAGAGAACCTCCTCCTGCAAAAAGGTCACCTTTTCTTCCTGCCCGCCCTCGGCCTGCAGGTTTGCAATGCCGTTTTCGATATAGGCGTCCATTTTTTCGGCGATCTCAAGATTCTGCGTGAGCTGTACGCCCAGATCGCGCATGGCGCCCTGCTCAAGCTCCAGCGTTACGTTATCGTTCTGCAAATTCTTTTTGCCCAGATCCAGCGTTTTTACGATCTCGGCGATCTCCTGATCCGCGGTTTTGTATTTCTCAAAATACCGGCGAACGGGGTTGAACAGCTTGCCCAGCGGGCCGCTCTTCAGAAAATCGACCTTAGAGGGATCCAGATCGCGCATTTTCAGCGTGAGATCGGTAAGCCCCTTCGATACTTCGCCGGTCTCGCCGCCGGCCTCGGAAAACTGATACATCCGTTTTTGCAGGATGGCGTTTTTGCTCTCGGCGCGCTTTACGGTATCAACACCGAAAGAATCGATGGCGGCGACACATTCGTGCCGGGATTGGGTGGACGTAAGATCCACGTTTACAATGTTATCGCCGGTGCTCTTCACAAGGGCGGTGATCTTGTCTTCCGTTTCGGGCGTGGGACGAACCTCCTCCTTCACCTTGGCGCGGATTTCTTCTTCGTTGGGCAGTTCCAGAATAAAATCACTCATATTATTATCTCCTTTCGGTAATTGATTTTACATATTCGCGTTGAACAGCTGGCGCAGCTGATATGCGATATCGTCGGTGCCGGCATTGATGCACACAGCCTCGTTGATTTCGGAGATCTCTTTCAGCGCGTCGATGTTGGCGTTGTAGCCGATGGTGTAGATCGGCATCTGCAGGCCGACGATCACGTCGCGGATCTCGCGAAGGTCATGGCCGCGGTTGGTCTCGCCGTCGCTCAGCACAAAGATCATGGGCTTGGCATCGGGGATCTCTTCCAGCTTATCGAGCACCATTTGCATGGCCACGCAGATCGCATCGTAGGTGGCGGTACCGCCGGCGGCGGTAAGCGAATTCACGGTCCCCAGGAAATACGACTGCTGGGTAAGATCGAACTTGCCGATAGGCAGCTCGATGCGCACATCCTGATTATAGGAAACAAGG
>CAMVBR010000396.1 GCA_947165755.1 uncultured Clostridia bacterium | reverse complement strand
TCCTCCAACGTATCCGCATACCGGCAGATAAAGGTTTTCAGCACCTTTTTGTCGTGCGAGATATTGATAAAATAGTCTTCCTTATCCGATTTTTTGACGGAATCGAGGATCAGCCGTTCCGTTTCCAAGCTCTCTGCCATTGTCAACTTGACCTCTGCCTTTCCGGTCTGTTTCAAGCCGTGTTTTCTTTCAATGTCCGCGAGGCTTTTCCTTTTTCTTCTGCTGACGGAGTGCAAACCGGCGCTGCATTTCCGCCTCCCGCAGTTCCCTGCTTTTCTCTTTGCGTTCGGTCTTTTGTTCTTCCCGCTGTTTCTGCAGCGCCTGCTGCGCTTTGGTGCCCACCCCGGCAGCAGACAACAGCTTTTTCGCATTGCGCTGCCGGCGTTTCGGGTTGTCCGCCGGCTGTCGGACTTCGGTTTCGACGGCCGGACTGAACACCAGCGTTGTATAATGGCGCCGGATGCATTCCCACAATTCCGCGTCCGTCGGTTCCGCGCCGAAGGTGACCTTGCAGACGGAATACTTTCCTTCGTCGATCCGTTCAAACACCCCGACCCAGAACGGGTCTTCAAAAAATACGGTCAGGCTTGTTTTCATGTTTCACGTCGCGCCTTGCCGAATCCCCGGAACAAATGCCAGCCGAGCACCGCGTTGAAGCCCACGGCGGCGAACACGCTGAAACGCTCCGCGACGCCGAAATAATCCGGCGGCACGATACCTGTCCCGACGGAGCCGACCAGCATCATGAGCAGCGCGACCGCGGCCCAGATCCCGATCCCTCTTACTGTCTCCTCCCTGCGCCCGGCGACGATCAGGCAGACCAGCGACGCGACGGAACACGCGACGACCAGCGCCGTCACAACGACGTGCATGACCTCCTGCGCCGCCGCGATCTCTTTCCCGCCGTCCGCAAGGGGGAACATGGCGTAGCCGACGGACGAGATCCAGTTCATGACCGCAAAAAGAGAAATCCCCGTGCGGAACAGCTTCGACGCGACCTTCTTTTCGGACACATAAACGGCAACGCAGGTGGCGCACACCACGCCGCAGAAATTGTAAGGCGCGGCAAGCCGGTTCCAGAGCGCCCGGGACGGAGCGGCCTCCGCCGACAGGTCGCTGACCGCCTGCGCCATCCAGTTGTAGCCCGGATAGGCGAGCGGCGAGAAGATTACAGCCGCCGCGTAGGATAGCAGCGCCAGAAGTCCCGTCAGCCCCAACCGGTTGATCATTTTCCGGTTCATTGGTTTCCTGTTCCTCCTTTTATTCGCGCGGCGCGGATCCAGACTGAAATTCCGCCAGCGTCCCGACCTCGCAGCCCTTATCCGCATAATAAACAAGCATTTCGGGCAATTTCTTCAGATCGTAGCTGGTGACGCAATCGGAAATGACATGCACGGCATATCCCGCTTTTGTCATGTTGTAACAGGTGGATTTCACACAGGCCGCCGCGTCCGCGCCGGCGATATAAAACGTATGGATGCCGTTATCCCGGATAAATGCGGAGAACGGTTCGCTCGTCAGCGCGTTGGCCTTCGTCTTGACAAAGACGTGATCCGATACAACGTTCAGCTCGGGCGCGAACTCCGCTCCCTTCGTGCCCGGTTTGAACGTCCGGGCCCCGTCGGACAGATTATGATGCTTGATATAAACAACCGCCATTCCCTGCGCCGAAGCCCATTCGACCGCGGCGTTGATATTGCCGACGATATCCCTGTAGTGTTTTGAAATATCGTTCTGCATATCGATCACAACAAGCGCTTTCTCACTCATCTCAGCTTTATCCTTTCCGTCCGTGTTCATATACCATCGGCGTAAACCGGATCCCGTTCACGGTCTGTTCTGCATCCGTCGGCGCAAATCCGATCGCCTTGTAGAACGGTCGGCCGTACGGGGAAGCGTTGAGGGTGACCGTTCCGTTCGGATCATCTTCAAGCAGATACCGGAACATCCTTGTCCCGACGCCGAGACGATGATATCCGCCGTCCACAAAGAAAAAGCAGATATGCCTCTTGTCCGGCCGTACGGCGATCTCTCCGATCAGTTTCTTACCGTCAAACGCGCCGTAATACCGCAATCCGTGCAGATATTCCTGATCGTGCAGACACTTACGGAATTCCGCTGTTCCCTCCGGCGCGTAATCGGGAGATTCGTATTCGGTAAACACCCGCCACGCCAATTCCTTCGCCGCCGGAATCTCGTCCTGCTTTAACGGACGGACGGCAAACCCGCCGATCCATTCTTCCCGCGTCAGCCGGGTAAAGTGCTCGGTACGGATATCGTCCGTCTGTTTCCGATAAACGTCTTGGTTTGTATGATGATAGGTAAAACCGCATTTTTCCTGCACGCGCTTCGACTTTTCGTTGCCGTCGAAATACCCGCACCAGAGCGTCTCCAGCCGCAGATCCGCGAACGCGCGACGGATCAGCTCCCGCGCCGCCTCCGGGATCAGCCCCTGCCCCCAGAACGGCACGCCGATCCAATAGCCGATCTCTCCCTGATTTTCCGGCAGGCAGGCGTTGCTCCGTCCGCCGACCATCAGCCCCACGCTTCCGACGGGCCTGCCGTCCTCTTTCCGGCAGACGGCGTATGTCTCCGGTTCCGACAGTACCGTGCGGATGATTTCCCGGCTGTTTTCCACGCTTGTGTGGGGCGGCCAGCCGGCGGCGGGGCCTACGCGCGGGTCCTTCGCATAGGCATATAAGTCTTCCGCGTCCGCTTCTTTCCACGGACGGAGGATCAGTCTGTCTGTTATAAATACCGTTGTGTGATTACTCATTGCCCGCCTCTCCGTAAACGCTGATAAAATGTCTGCTGAAGGCTTCGATCTGCGCCATGGCCGCCTCCGTTTTCTCCGGCTCCCGGT
>CAMVBR010000395.1 GCA_947165755.1 uncultured Clostridia bacterium | reverse complement strand
GCACGTCGTTCGTCTCCCTGCCGTTCTGAAACGTTTGAAAAATGCCGAAGCAGATAAAAAACGCCGAAATGAGGATCGGATAACCGGGAATGAACGCCATTGCCGAGAAGGCAAGAAAAAGATACGAAAGAATATGAGACGAGAGCTTCAGCTCTTTAATCAGCAAGTTTTTCACGGAAATCCTCCTTTTCACAAGCGATCATGATATCCTCAAGCCCCGGCCGCACGCCGTTACTTGCATAGGAATCCAAAAACGACGCCATCGAAGCCGCAGCGACGAGCTCGCCCTTTTTGATATATACGATATGATCCGCGCATTTATCGAGATCGGACGTGATATGCGTAGAGAAGAGGATCGCCACGCCGCGCTCGCGCAGCGCCTTGAAGATATCGAGCAGCTCCTCCCTTGAAACGGGATCGAGACCGGACGTGGGCTCGTCGAGGATCAACAGCTCCGCCCTGTGAGAAAGGGCAAGGGCAAGGTTCAGTTTTACCTTCATGCCCTCCGAGAGCTCGCGCGGCGTCTTTTCCGGGTTCAAAGAGAAGACGTCGAGGTATTTTTTGTAGGCCGCGTCGTCCCAGTTTTCGTAAAACAGCTTCGTCACTGCAACGATATCGGATATCTTTTTCCGCGGATACCAATCCACGGCCCCGCCGGCGTAGCCGATGCGCTGCTTTATGCTTTTTTCACCGGCGGAAAGCGGCGCGCCGAAGTATTCCACCGCACCGGAATCCGGGTGAACAATATGGAGTATCGATTTGAGTGTGGTGGTCTTGCCCGCGCCGTTGCGGCCGATAAAGCCCGTGATGCTGCCGGCGTTGACCGAAAACGATACCGGGCCGAGACGGAACGCCGGGTAGGTTTTGACGAGCTCCTTTACTTCCAGCAGAGGCTTCATGATTTCTCCTCCTCAAAAACACGTTTCATCAACTCGCTGAACGAGGCTTTCGGCGGGATCGCGATCCCCCGTTTTTCGTCGCCCAACACGATAAGGGTATCTCCGGGGTTGATATCGAATACCTCCCGCGCCTGCTTCGGTATCACGATCTGCCCCTTTTCGCCCACTGTTACCGTCCATGCGTATTTTCCCTTCGGTGCTCTCATACGTACCTCCTAAAAGTTGGTTTTGTTATACAAATCATACCACTCAAAATGTGTTTTGTCAATAGGAGCATGAAAAAACCGCCGGAATCCCGACGGTAATCTCTGTACTTTTATTCTTAAAGCAGTACTCGCTATCCAGGAATTATTTCTTTTTTGCCTTGGCCTTTTCAATGGCTTTCTGATACGGCATCACCATGAATTCGGTCATCTGTTTGCCGATCTTTTTGGTGAGCTTCTTATTTTTCATCAGGCCGCCCACAAGGTACATCGCAAGGATCGTGCCCTTGTGCTTCTGCGGGTAATCTTTATAAAAGCCGTGGGCCTTGTAGAATTTGTGGTCGGCGCGCATCAGGCCCTGCATCTGATAAATGAGATCGCGGAAGATCTTCATGCCGCCCACGCCGTAGAAATCCGCCGGGGGCTGATAGCCGTGCGCCAGCGCGAAATCCAGCGTTTCGGCCAGCCGGTCGATCTCGCCGTCCGGGTCCATTTCGCTGCTCGCCACCCCCGCAAGGAAGTTGCCGCCCACCTCGGCGCGGGCCGACATGAGCACGCGCAGGTTTTCTTCCTCCGAAAGCGGGCCGTCCACAAGGTATCCCACGGGCTTGCCCATGGTAACGGTGCGGTGGCCGTTGCAGAACTGGCGGTCGTCATATTTCTTGAAGCGGCTGCCCATGGAGTGGTCTTTGATTTTGTAGGCGAACACCGTGGCGTCGGCCGCCTGGATCTCACGGCGAAGGAAATCGTCGAACCCGTCCTTATACACGCACTTGCCGGTGGAGGCGCAGTGGAAGCACCCGAGGCACCCGCCCGAGAACGGAAATTCGGCAATGTTCACCACACGAACCTTTCTGGAAAGGCGCTGTTCCAAGCGGACGATCATGGAAGTGAGGATCTCATCGTCGGCAGGCAGGTC
Organism: uncultured Clostridia bacterium; assembly: GCA_947165755.1. Lineage (GTDB taxonomy): Bacteria > Bacillota > Clostridia > Oscillospirales > Acutalibacteraceae > RUG806. The sequence continues at coordinate 855 of CAMVBR010000395.1, read as the reverse complement.
CGCCACCACGACCACCTCGCCGGCGGCGGTTTTCGCGGCGGGCGAAACGGGCAGCGTCGCTTTTACCGGAACAAAGGCGTCCGTTTTCGGCGGGATCGGCGCGGTAACGCCGTTTTCCATGCTCCAAAGAATAAAATCAAAGAAATCGGCGGCCTGCTTCTGCCCCTTCTCTTTCAAGATATCGTCCATATCCGCCGAAAGGACGCGGATATACCGGAGGCCCAGATCGGCGCAGTTATCCGCAATAAAACGGTGGGCCGTGGAATCGTAAAAATGCTTGGAGGTGGAAAGCTGCGTGGCGTATTTGCCCGCGAGCTTGACGCCGTTTTCTTTGATCAGCTCAATAAAGCGGTGCAGCTGCGCAGGTACAAGGAACGTATACACCGGGTAGGCAAACAAGATGAGATCGGCGCTTTCGAGCGATTCTTTGCAGGGGCCGAAATTCTTTTCCATGCTGCGGATCTGCTGCCCCACGTGCAAAACCTCGAATTCGTGCCCGGGATTGAGCGCCTGCATGTAGTTTACGGTTTGCAGCGTAACGCTGTTTTTACCGGCCGGAGAGCCGTTCAATACGACGATTTTCATGTGAATACTACCGCTTTCTTGCTTTTTTTTTATTGTAGCATGAATTTCTTTTATATTCAAGCGTATCTTTTTTTATGGATAAAGAATTGTATTCCCGCAGGAACTGTGCTATAATTTGTGGATACAAAGCGAAAAGGAGCAACATGATGGACGATTATACCGAGATCGGCGCCCGCCTGAGAGAATTGCGGGCAGTGAGCGATTATACCATAGAAGAGCTGGCTGCGGAATTGACCCTCGACCCGGCGGTGTACGCCTCTTACGAGGAAA
>CAMVBR010000394.1 GCA_947165755.1 uncultured Clostridia bacterium | reverse complement strand
TGGTGGCGGTGTAGATGTAGGCGTCGAAATTGGAACCGGCGGAAATGCCCGCCATGGCGTCCGAGCCGAAGGTGTTCACGTTGGATTGGATGATCACGTTCGAAACGGAAAACAGCGCGTTCTGCACCCCGGCGGGCACGCCGATGCGCAACATCTCGATCAGCTCGGCGCGGGTAAAACGGATCTCGCGCAGGGTAAGGCGCACCGCATCCTCCGTGCGGGTGAGGCGGCGCACCGCTAAAAACGCGGTGAGGTACTGCGACGAGATCGTGGCCACGGCCACCCCCGCCACGCCCCAATGCAGCACGATGATGGTAAACAGGTTCAGCAGAATATTCAGCAGGCCCGAGGCCGCCAGATACCGCAGCGGCCGCCCGGTATCGCCGGTGGCGCGGATGACAGCCGCCCCGAAATTGAACGCCATGGACCCCGGCGCGCCTAAAAAGTAGATGCGCACGTAAAGCGTGGAAAGCCCTATGGTATCCTCGGGCGCCTGCATCCACCGCAGCAGCGTGGGCGAGAGCAGCACCCCGAGCAGGGCGATCACACAGCCGCAAACCGCGCTCAGCCCCATGGCGGTATGCACCGCCCGCCGTACGCCCGCGTCGTTTTTTGCCCCGAGCATACGGGCGGTAAGCACCCCCGCGCCCATGGAAAGGCCGGTGAACAGGTTCACGATCAGGCTGATCATGGAGCCGGTGGAGCCTACCGCGGCCAGCGCGGCGGTTCCGGCGAAGCGCCCCACCACGGCGGTATCCGCCGTGTTATATACGATCTGCAGCAGCCCCGTAAGCGTAACGGGAACGGCGAACAGCACGATTTTTTTGAAAAACGGGCCCTCGGTCATTTGCCCCGCGCGTGTCGGCAGGTTCATATTGCCCTTCCTCCGCGATCCGACGCCGGAGCGTTACGCTGTGATCTTATCCTTCAAAAACCCGTCCACGGCGGCCCAGTAGACCTCGGGGTCCTTATACACCGCGCGGGCGTGGATGCCGCCCTCGATGGGCTGCTTCACCTTGGGCGCGGCGCAGGCTTCGTAAAGCAGGTCCATCATATCGATGGAAATGAAATCGTCGGCGGTGCCGTGCAGGAACACCGTGGGGGTCACGCTGCGCTTCACGGCCTCCAGCGGCTGATTTTTGCGGATATCAAAATTGCCGCGCAGAATGGATACCGCGTTCACGGCGTACAGCAGCGGGAATGGCGGCAGCTTGGCGTAGTGCTTCATCACGGCGGCGAACTGGTCCCAGCAGGTGGAAAAGCCGCAGTCCTCCACCGCCGCCTTCACCTGCGGCGGCAGCGTTTCGCCGGTGCAAAGCATGATGGTGACCGCGCCCATGGAATAGCCGTGCAGCACGATCTCGGCCTCCGGGTCCAGCGCCACGATGTAGTCGATCCACGCCATGCAAAGATCCTTATCGTGATAGCCCATGGTGCAGTACCTTGTTTCGTCGTTGCCCCAGCCGCGCAGCGAAGGGCTTATGCAGTTATACCCCAGCGCGTGGTAGTGCCGGGCAAAGGGGCCGGTGGAACGCGGCTCGGAATTGTAGCCGTGGCAAAGCACCGCCCACTTGTGCGAGGGCGCCTCGGCCGGAATGAAATAGGCGTGGATGCGGCCGGTGGCGGGGGTGGTGATCACCCGGTCCTCTTCCACGTGCTCGTCGAACCAGCGGCGCGCTTCGGCAACGGGGTCCTCGGCGGCGTCCGGCGCCGCAAGGGCGGCGTCACCCTCGGAACGGCGATCGAACAAACCTACGAAAAAGCCGTTCAGCTTTGTGTTCAGCGCGCACTCGTATACAAGCGCGCCCGCGCCCAGCACCGCGGCGCCGGCGCCCACGCCGGCCTTGAGAAGGGTTTTTCCTGCGCTCATCAGATCAGCTCCTATATAAAAAATAAATTTTTCGCTTTTATTTTACTTCGGCGTATTGAAAATAGCAAGCCGTTTTCATAAAATAAAAGCAGAAATCAAACGGAGGGTATACAAAATGGAACGAAAGATCGTTGCGATCAACTGCAGCCCGCGTACCGCGTGGAACACGGGCACGCTGGTGCGGGACGCCGCCGAGGGGGCAAAAGCGGCCGGGGCCGAGGTGCAGGTGATCGACCTTTACAGGCTTGAAAAATTCACCGGCTGCGTTTCGTGCTTCGGCTGCAAGCTGGCTCCCAACGAGGGCAAATGCGTTTATAAGGACGGCCTTGCGCCGGTGCTGGAGGCCATACGCGGCGCGGACGGGCTGATCTTAGGCTCTCCGAACTATTTAGGGGACGTTTCCGCCGGGTTCCGCGCGCTGTATGAGCGGCTGATCTTTCAGGCGCTCACCTACCGAACGGAGCCGCGCAGCTACAATCAAAGGAAGATCCCGGTGCTGTTCATCATGACCAGCAACGCGGACGAGACCTATTACGGCCCGCTGGGCTACGGCAGCATGCTCGAGGGCTACAAACAGACGCTGGGCGCCTTTGTGGGCAATACGAAAACGCTGGTGGCCGGGAATACGCTGCAGGTGAAGGACTACGCCCGCTTTCACTGGACCATGTTCGACCCCGAGGAAAAGCGCCGCCGCCGGGAGGAGGTATTCCCGCAGGAACGGCGCGAGGCCTACGACCTCGGCGCGGAAATGGCGACGAAGCCGTGGCAGGGAGCTTGACAGCGGCGCGTAAAAGGAAGGGCTTCGCCCTTGCCCATTAAAAAAGCGGCTTTAGCCGCCACCGACTTTTGTCTTTCGTCTTTATTCTTTCGTCATTAAACTCGTCGCGCCTGCGGCGCGATAAACTGAAATATACGCGATCATCCACAAAAAAACGGTCGGTTTCCCGACCGTTTTTTGCTTATATCCGTTGATCATTCGTTGACCGTGATATCGCCGCCGAAGTAT
>CAMVBR010000393.1 GCA_947165755.1 uncultured Clostridia bacterium | reverse complement strand
CCGCGGGAGGATCCACCTGCCGGCGCTGCTGCGCGTAATACTGGCTGGACCAGTATTCCGGTTCGTCCGAGATCTTGTTGTACACGTCAACGATATCGTCCACGCCGAAAAATTTGCAGGCGTCGTCGTGCGAGCCGAAGTAGCAAAGGTTGCCGCCCTTGCCCATGAACACGATCTTATCGAACATCTTCAGGCTCAGGGTGCTGTGGGTGACCATGATCACGGTTTTGCCCGTGCCGCTCATCTTTTTAAGTGTGCGCATCAGGTTGCGCTCGGTTCCCGGGTCCAGACCGGATACGGGCTCGTCCAGAAAGAACAGCTTGGGGTCGCTCAGTAGCTCAACCGCGATGCTGGCGCGCTTTTTCTGACCGCCGGAAAGGCTCTTGATCAGGGTATCCTTGCGGTCGGTAAGTTCTACCATTTCCAGTACGCGCTCGATGATGCGGCCAATCTCTTCGCCGGAGGTATCCGCCGGCAGACGGAGCTTTGCGGCGTATTCCAGCATGGATTTTACGGTGAGTTCGTCGTAAACGATATCCTGCTGCGGCACGTAGCCGATAATGCTTTTCAGCGCGTTATAATTCTGATACAGGTCCTGTCCGTTTACCAGAACGCGGCCTTCGGTGGGGATGCTGTAGCCGCTGATACAGTTCATTATAGTGGATTTCCCCGCGCCGGAACCGCCGATGATAGCGATCAGTTCGCCGGGATTTACGGTAAGGCTTACGTGGTTGCAGATAATCTTGCGTTTTTTTGTTACCGCTTTTACGATGTTTTGCGCTTCCACGCGGATACCGCTGCGCTGCATGGCGTAGTGTACGCAGCCGTTGCAGTAGATCAGCTTCGCGTTTGCGATATACACCACGTCTTTTTCGCGCAGAACCACTTCGCCCCGTACCGGTTCGCCGTTCACGTAGGTGCCGTTTGTACTGTTCATATCCCGAACGCGGCAGGTTCGCCCGTCAAAAGAGAAGGCGGCGTGGCGTTTCGATACCGAAACGTGGGGCAGAAGAATGTCGCAGCTCTCATCGCGGCCCACGGTGGTAATTCCGCCGATGCGCAGATCGCCGTGCTGCCATTTTACGCCGTCGGAGGCGGAAACCACCATCAGCACGCCCTGTGCGTTATTGCCCGCGTCGTAAATATTGATCACGTCGCCGTCGCGCAGCGCGTATTGCTGCACCGGCATGCGGTTCAGATAGGTGCCGTTTGCGCTGTTCGTATCTTCCAGATACCATGAACCGTTATAATATGTAAATCTGCCGTGGCTGCGTGAAACAAAAGCGGCGGTAAGAGAAATGTTGCCTTCAGCGCTGCGGCCGAAGGTGATGGTGCCGCAGCGGAAATCCAGCAGCCGGTAGGTTTTCGGTTCCTGCGGGCCGTCAAAAAGCGTTATCGACAGGTCCGCGCCGCCTGCGATCTGCGGCTTGTAAAAATACTGGGGATGTTCTCCGTTTTCCATATTGTTTATCTCCTCTGTTTCGCTGTGGTCCGCAAACGGATTATCCGGTTATCATTCGTAATCCCATTCCCATTCGCCGGTCTCCTCTTCCGTTGGTTCCTCCGTAGGTTCCGTTTCGGGTTCTTCGGGGGGTTCCGTGGTGGTGGGCTGTGTTGTGGTTGTGATCGCGGGCAGGGTAGAGAACACGGGCGCAGTGGTGATCGTGGGCGCAACGCCGTTATAAAAATCTTTGGTGGTCGTATTGTTTTTCAGGTAAGAGGTGAGTACCCATCCCTGATGGTAAACGCCGCCCGCGTAGTATTCCACATAAGAGTAGCTGTTGCCCTGCTGGCCTAAGTACCGTACCACGGTGCCTTTGGCTACGGTGCCGAGATCGGTATAGGTTGTGCCCGGGCCGCCGCGCAGCTTCAGCGCCGCTGAAGCAAGGTAAGAATTGCCCGGTATCAACTGCGTCGCCGCGGTGGTGGTTTTTGCGCGTTTTGTTGTGGGGGCGTTCGTAAGCGGTATCTCTATATTGGAAACCGGCTGGGTCGTGGTTTGCGTCGTGACCTCGGCAACGGATTCCTCCTGTGTCGCCGCGGTGGTATCGTCGTCCTTATCCTTGCTCAATCCCAGATAGATGCCTGCCAGAATCGCGCAGAAAGCCACTGCGGCCACCAGAATGATCAGCGCTGTTTTTGTGGAGTTGTTTTGGTTTTCGTTTTCGGGCGGTGGATCGATGTGCGGCTGCTGCGGCGGGTACGTCCCCTGCATAGGGCCGTAGGGGCCTTTCGGCGGGAGAGGTTCCGGATGGGCGCCGATGTGCGTTGCGCCGGTATCCTGCGGCACGTCGATCAATTGCGGCGTATGCGGATCGTCGGAGAATCCCGCGGCGGGGGCTTGCATGGATGCGTTCCGCAGGGCTTCCAGCATCTGGGCGGCGGAAGAAAAGCGGTCTTCCTGTGAGAAAGCGCAGGCGCGCATTACAATATCCTTCAGGGCGCTGCTGCCGTTGAGCGGCGAGGGTATGGTTTCGCCCCTGATTCGCCGCATATTGGCCTGATTTTTCGATTCAAATGAAACGGATGTATCAAAGGGGTTCAGAAACGGCGCTCTGTTATTGTTCAGCAGCTGATACAAAACAATGCCGAGGGCGTAAAGATCCACCCGATGATCATAGGTGTTCATCAGTTCCATCTCCGGCGCCATATAGCTGTAGGTTCCTTTTTTGGAAAGCCCCAGCTCGCTTTTATCCAGCTCGCGGGCAATACCGAAGTCCGCCAGCTTGAAATCGCCGTTTTCGTTGACCATGATATTGCCGGGCTTGATATCACGGTGAATGATATTCTTTTTGTGGCAGGTTACCAGCGCGTTGCAGAGATCCATTCCCAGCTTGATCACATCTTTTTCGCCCATCTTGTGCGTTTCCAGATAGTCCGGC
>CAMVBR010000392.1 GCA_947165755.1 uncultured Clostridia bacterium | reverse complement strand
TTTTGCTTACGGATTTTCGGTTGGTGAAGAAATGCAGTTGTACCCCTTTTCCGCAAAGTGGATCGTATCTATTATATACCACATTTCCGGTGAAAAATCAAGGGAAGGAAGTCGGCGGCCGGCAGATCAGGCTTTGGGTTTATAGGGCAGGGTTTTTCTTTTCGCCACGTCGTAGCGGCGGAAGAAGGGGGTCACGTCGAAGCCGTCCTCTATATAGCGCAGTAAAATCTCGGCGCAGGCGCGGGCGTCGGAATCCGCCTTGTGGTGGTCCAGCGGGATGCCGTAAAAGCAGCACAGGTCCGCCAGCCCGTGATGCTCCATGCGCGGGAAAAACCGGCGTGCCATATTGCAGGTGCAGGCGTAGCGCAGCGTATCGGGGGCGGCCATGCCGTAATCGGCGATGCACTTACTGAGCACGCCCATATCGAAGGGGGCGTTGTGCCCCAGCAGGATATGCCCGCTGAAGGCCTCGCCGATGCGCTCCCACAGCCGGTCGAAGGTGGGGGCCTTTCGCACCGCCTCGGGCGTGATGCCTGTAAGGGCCACGTTGAAGGGGTCGAAGTAGGTTTCTGGGGTCACCAGCGTGCCGACGGACTGTGTGATCACTCCGTTTTCGATCACGGTGATGCCGATGCCGGAGATGCGGTCGTTGCGGTGGTTCGGCGTTTCCACGTCGAAGGCGATCATGGCTTCCAAAGGGCGCTCCTTTCCGCCGCTTGTATTTTGCGGCGAATGCTGGTATACTGTGGGTGGAGGGTGATTTTATGGTGGAAGTGGTGGCCGCGCTGATTTGGCGCGGAAACAGATTTATGATCTGCCAACGCCCGGCGCACAAGGCCCGGGGGCTGTTGTGGGAATTCGTGGGCGGCAAGGTGGAGCCCGGTGAAACGAAGGCCGAAGCCCTCGTGCGGGAATGCCGCGAGGAGCTGGATATCACCGTGGCGGTGGGGGAGGAATATATGGCCCTCACCCACGTTTACCCCGATCTTACGGTGCATCTGACGCTGTTTTCCTGCGCCATCGCCGCGGGGGAGCCGAGGCTGTTGGAGCACGCGGATCTCAGGTGGATCACCCCCGCCGAGATCACGGAATACGATTTCTGCCCGGCGGACGAGGAGATACTAAAGAGAATCAAAGCAGATTTTGCGGCAAAGGGATGATCGCCGTTCGCATCTGAATACACCTTTATGAGGAAATTCAGGCAGCATAAAAAAAGAAGAGAAATGTAAGCGCCTTTGCCCGAAAGCCCAACGCGAACGGCAAACGGCGAACGGCGCGGTTTTGGAAAAGGTTACAATTATTATATCTTGTTCCGTTCTTTTTTGCAACCGCGGTGTAATATTTTGCCACGGTTTTTCGTGTAACGTGCGAAGGGCGCGAAACAGCCTTTCGGAAGGGAGACGCGTATGGACCGGGGATCGGAATGCTACGCCCGCTTTCTGGCGGGGGAGCCGGAGGGACTGACCGCGCTGATCGAAGAATACCGCGACGGGCTCACTTTGTATTTGTGCTCCATTGTGGGCGACTACGGCGCGGCCGAGGAGCTGGCGGAGGATACCTTCGTAAAGCTGCTCCTGAAACGGCCGAAGGACCGGGGCACGGGAGCCTTCAAAACGTGGCTGTATACCATCGGCCGCCATCTGGCGCTGGACCGTATGCGCAAGCAAAAGCGGGAGGTCAGCGTGCCGCCGGAAGCGCTCGGCGTTCTCTTGCAGGGAGAGGACGATTTTGAGCGCACCCTGTTTTCGACGGAACGCGATAAGCTCCTGTTTGCCGCCATGCGGCGGCTGCGTCCCGATTATTTTCAGGTGCTGTGGCTGCGGTATTTCGAGGGGCTTTCAGGGGAACAGACCGCGAAGGCCATGGGCCGCTCCCGCAACGCTTCTGGGGTACTGGCCGCCCGGGCAAGGGCGGCGCTGAAAAAAGAGCTTGAACAGGAGGGCATCGGATATGAAGACCTATGAACAGACGGCCGCAGCGGTTGCCGCGCGGCTCACGGAAGAAAAAAAGAGACGGGCCCGGCGGCTTCGCGGCGCGCTTGCCGCCGTATTTACGCTTGTGGTTGCCATTGGGGCGGCGGCAGCCGTGTATCTCACCCGCCCGGCGGTGACCCCGCCGGTTGAAACGGACCCGGCGCAGACGCTGCCGGCCCCGGAAACCGTGGACGCCGAACCCACCGCGACGTGGCAGAGCGGCAATGAAACCGAAGCGCCCATTGCCAGTGCGGATATGATGGCCTTTGTTGTGCATAACGGCGTCGTCTACCACGGCGGGCAGCTTTACTACCACGCTGACGACTGGAACGCGCTGCCCATGGCGGCTAAAAAGAACACGGCGTACGTCAACAACGGCGAAACGGATCCGCGCACGGTATGGTACGCCCCGTTTTTACTCACGGCGGCGCAGTATGAGGCCCTGCGCGGCTCTTACGTGGGCACGGCCGCGGGCAGCGTGACCTGCTGGAACGCGAGTGAAAAATACGCGGCCGGGTACGGCGAAATGGACGGCAGCGTGGCGGGAGACGTATACACGGTGGCCGGTTACGACGAGGCGCAGTACCTTTGCATTTTTCAGGACATGGATTGGAGCGACCCCGAAAGCGGCGCGCCCGAGGGGGCCGTGCGGGCGGTGATGCTTTTTACGGCGGCAAACGTTCCCGACGATGGAACCGGGGCGGCGCTGTTCGGCGACCGGATGCATTTGGAGCGCACGGCGGAATGGGCCTGGTGCACCCACGGGGAATGGAACGCGGGCCTGAATCATTTCGCCCTCGATGAAAACGCCCCCGGGGCAACGGCCCGCAGGGACGTGAACGTAACGGAAGAAACGAAGGCCGCCTTTTTGCGGGCACTTTGCGAGGCGCCGCTTTCGCGCAGCGCCTTCCCGGGCGT
>CAMVBR010000391.1 GCA_947165755.1 uncultured Clostridia bacterium | reverse complement strand
CCGCCCATTTGAAGCAGAATGCGCCGTTTGGTTCAACGCCCAGAAGGGATCGTTCCACCGAGAGCATCAGCCTGTTGCCTTCAAAGCGGATCTCCGCCTGCCCTACGGCCGCATAGCCGTTTTCGGTGATCCGTTCCACCGTCGTTTTGCCGTTTTCGGGCGACGTGCGGTTAACGATATATTCGTAGCCCTCCCGCGCGCCGGAAACGTTGATGAAAAGCTGCATCCAGTTTTCATCGGTGCAGGGAGTGAGCGCGGCGGCCGTGTCTACGTAGAAATACAGCTTTTCGCCGTCGTGGGCGACCTTGGCGTTCACGATATCGTTCCTGCCGGAGGTATCTTTATAGTAGGTTTCGCCGTAGCCGCGGCAGTCCCTGTTGACGGTATCGCCCGTGTAATCGCGGTAAATACCGGTGATCTTATCGTTATCCCACTGCCCGAAGCTGCCGCCGATATCCACGGTCACCGCCTGCGCGGCGGGCAGGGAAGCCGTGCTGCCTTTGAATTTTGCCACGCGATCCACGAACTGCATATAATAATTATCGCCGAGCGCGCCCGCCGAGGGCTCGAAATCGCGGGAGTATTCCTCGCTGCAGTTGTCGCAAAAGCCGAAGGGCTCGTTTTCGCGCAGGGTGAGCCGCTGCGCCACCCATTCGTTGAAGCCCGTCACGAATACGATATCCGGGTCCAGCTTTTCGGCGAGATCCCACTGCTCGTCGAAATTATAGCCGTACAGCATCGCGTTTTCGGAGGTATCCTTCGCGCCGTTGTGCCAGCTGCGGCCGTGGTCGTTCGCCCCGTACCAGGCGGAGGAGCTGAAGCAGCAGGTATCGCAGTGCTGGGCCACGGATACGTTCATGATGCTCTCGTCCCAAGGGGAATTTTTATAGTAGGAGGTCAGCTTGCCGAGGCGGCTGAACTCCATCCACGGGAAGCCGTCGCGCACGCGGTCGTCGGGCCACTGCTTCGCCTTGATGCGGAAATAGTCCTTTACGTCCTTGCGGAGCTCCTTGTCCTTTTTTTCGCCCACGATCATGGGCTTGCCGTTCATCTTGAACCATAGCTCGTCGATATCGGGGTATTTTTCCCGCACGGCGGGATTGTTATAGAGCTCGTCATAGATTCGGTTCATCACGGCGCCGGAATAGGAGGCGGTATAAAAGGCGATCTTCGGCACGTTCCAGCCCTGCTTATAGTATTCGTACCACACGTCGATCAGCTCCAGCGTGCGGTCGATATAGGGATTGGCGTTGGTGGCGTCGAACACGATGAAATCGACGCCGGCGTCGGTGAGCATCTGGCAGTGCCTGCGCACGACCCACGTATCCGATTGGAAATAATAGCCGAACAGCGGCTCGGACCAGTGATGGAAATTGCCCATGGGGCCGCCGCCCGCGGCGATCCAGCTTTCCTCGGAGCGGAAGGCCTCGGGATCCTTCGCCATGATCTTCGTCACGTCGTAGGGGCCGTCAAGGTTATGCTCGCCGTTCCAAAGAAAATAGAACACGCCCACCTTTTTTTGCTTTCCCCGGCGCTTACGGTTTTGCGGCCGAGGGCGTCCACAGCGGCGAGGGAGCCGTTGACGGGCACGGTTTTTACCTCCGCCTTTTTCTCGATGCCGATATGGCCCGAAAGAAAGCTCCACAGACAGGTGAAAACCAACCCGATCAATACGATGAGTCTGTACATGATTCGCAGATCCCCTTTTTCACATGGAATGACCGGAGCCTTCCGTTTTGCGCGTCGTCCGCGCCCGGAACGGCTCCGTTTTCATTATATATGATCCATGGTCCCTTTGCAAGAAAAACAGGGGAGCTTTGCGGAAAAACAGGAAAAAATCTGTTGCATTCCCCCGCGTTTTTATGGTAAAATCATTGTGTACCTTCACGTTCCGCTCTACGCCCGACGTATACGCCTTCCCCCGGTTTTTTTTCTGCCGGGCGCTGTGGAATGATGCGCGTCCCCGAGGCGCTCATGGGCGACCGCGCCGATTTATCAAACAGAGGGATCAAGATCATGTCAGTTATTTCCAAAATCATTTCTTTCTTCATGTCCCTGCTGCTGTCCGTTTTGGGAACGACAGGCATTACCTACCGGCAAAAGGCCAATGCGCTGCGCGTGGTGGCGTATATTATCGCAGAAAACGCTGCAATGATGGAAGCGGTGGACGAGTCGCATCTTGACGGCATCACCGATATCATCCTGATCGGCTCGCTGGCGGGCTTCGATACCGCGGGCCGCGTGAACCTCAGCGGCGATTTCGACCGGATCATCGACGTCGCCAGGGAAAAAATCGGCGACCGCCCGGTCCGTCTCCACCTGAATCTGAACGGTCCCTGGGCGACGGCGAACGGCACCTTTGAAGAGAATATGTTCGCACAGGGGGAGGAGCACCGCAAGGCCTTCGAGAGCGGCGCGCTGGAGGAAAACATTCTCGGCGTGCTGGAAAAATACGGGCTGGACGGCGTTTTCTTCGATTATGAGTTCCCCGTGGCGCAGGCGCACAAGGACGTTTTCAGCAAATTCCTTGTATCTCTGAAGAAGGTCCTCGGCGAGGACTACGTTCTCGGCGCGGCGGAATCCTCCTGGTGCGCGGGCCTTTCCAAAGACGCCATCCGCGCGCTGGATATGGTGGAGGTCATGTGCTACGACGTGTGGGACGAGGGCACGGGGATCCATTCCTCCTTTGAGATCACCCGGGCGATCATCAAGGGCATGCTAAAGCTCGGCTACAAACGGGAGCAGCTTGACGTGGGCATCCCCTTTTACGCAAGGCCCACCACCGAAGAAGCGATCTGGTACGATTATAAAGAGTATTACGACAAGCTCGATGAAAACGGCTGCGCGCCTGACGAAGCGCACGGCCTGATCGCCTCCTTCAATACGCCCGAGGTGGTATACGAAA
>CAMVBR010000390.1 GCA_947165755.1 uncultured Clostridia bacterium | reverse complement strand
AATGATCCCCGTCATCGGCTATAATAAGCTCCTCAAGGCGGACCGGATCCGCCCGATGAGCGACGAACGCTACCGTGAGATCACCACCGGCGCTGACCGGGGCGGCAGAGGCATGCTGGACGTAAAGCTGGGCATTGAGATGAACGCCCTCAACATCCGCAAAAACCATGTGAACGGCTTTTTCTGCGGCTGGGGGCAGAACCGCCTCGGCAGAGAAGAGGATTACGAAACCGCCGTCGCCGCCACCGAACGGGCGGGCGGTATTTCCGTAATCAACCATCCCGGCGATTTCTTCGGCGCCAACCGCGATATCGAGCGCGCTTACGATTGGCGCAATATCATGGTCTTTGCGGATTCCCTTCTTGCCCACCCCAAAAGCTGCGTGGGCGTTGAGGCCTTCAACCGCATCGATACCGCCGACCGGTACGACCGCATCGTTTGGGATCGGCTTCTGCAGTACTGCATCCCCCGCGGCCGCAACGTTTGGGCCTTCTCGAACGACGACAGCCACGTGCTTACCGATATCGGCCTTACCGCCGAAATCATGCTGCTGCCGGAGCTGAGCGAAGCCGACCTGCGCACCGCCATGGAAAACGGCACCTTTTTCGCCTGTTCAAAAATCGCCCGGCTGGAGCTGGGCGAGGATTTTAAGGGCAACGGCAATTACGCCTATATAAAGCGTATCACCGTGGATGACGAAAACGACGTGATCGCCGTGGAGGCCGAAAACGCGGATTTGATCGAATGGGTTTCAAACGGCAAAGTGATCGCCGAGGGCCCTTCCATCCGCCTGCGTGAGCATGCCGATTCCATCGGCGCTTACGTGCGCTTTCAGATACGCAACGAGGGTGGTCTGCTGCTCTCGCAGGCCTTTATCTGCGACGACGGCCATATGGAACGCCATCTGATGCCCCGCCCGGCGGAAGAACCCCTTTCGCTGTTCGGCAAAGTTCGTTCGTTCTTCCGCAGAACCCTGCCGGGAGAACTGATTTATACAAAACGTGTATTGGAGAAGTAAATGAAATTTGAACTGATTCCCATTCAGGGCGGCTTCCGCCTTGCCGTAAACGGCATAACGCTGCTCTCGCATACGGCGTCCGCCCCCGCTCTGTTTGTGGGGCAGGGCACGCCCAAAGTAAAAATGTTCCGCGGCAATTTCGATATCGATCAGCGGCCCGAATTCCGTCTGCCCCTGCGGGTGGAGCGGGTCGCCGCGGATCGCGTCATCTGTACCCATCCCGATCTGGATGGGGCCTTCACCCTTTCGTTTGCCGAAGATAACGGCGTTCTGCGGATAAACGGCGATTGCGCCGATTCCCGCTGCAACCGGTTCTGGATCCGCTTCTGCGCCGAAAAGGAAGAGCACGTCACCGGCGGCGGCGAGCAGTTTTCGTATCTGGATCTGCGCGGGCGGCGGTATCCCATCTGGACTCGCGAGCAGGGGGTGGGCCGCAACAAGCTGACCGAGATCACCCGCCTTTCGGATGCGCTTGACGGCAGCGGCGGCGATTACCACACCACCTTTTTCCCGCAGCCCACCTTCGTATCCAGCCGCAAGTATTTTGTCCATTTTGAAAATTACGAATACAGCGTGCTCGATTTTACGGATGAACTGAGCCACGAGGCAGAGCTGTGGAGCCTTGCGCCCCGCATCGTGATCGGCGCGGCGGAAACCTATCCCGCGTTGCTGGAAAAGCTGACCGCCGTTCTCGGCCGGCAGCCCGCCCTGCCCGATTGGGCCATGAAGGGCCTTTGGATGGGCGTGCAGGGCGGCACCGAACGGGCCACCATGCTGCGGGACCGCTGCCTGAACGCGGGGGTGGATCTTTCCGCCGTGTGGATCCAGGATTGGCAGGGCACCCGCGTCACCTCCTTCGGTAAGCGCAATATCTGGGATTGGCGCTGGAGCGAGGCCCTTTACCCCGGGCTGGACCGGGTGATCCGTGAGGATAAAACCTGCGGCTGGATGGGCTATATCAACCCCTATATCGTGGAGGACGGCGTACTGTGCCGTGAGGCGAAAGAGAAGGGCTACCTTGTAAAACGGCCAAACGGCACGGATTATCTCTTCGATTTTGGCGAATTCGACTGTGGCGTGGTGGATCTCACCCTGCCCGCGGCCTTTGAATGGTATAAAAACGTGATAAAAACCAACCTGATCGACTTCGGCTTGGTGGGCTGGATGGCGGATTTCGGCGAATATTTGCCGGTGGACGCGGTCTGCCACGGCGGCAGCGGCTGGCAGCTGCATAACCGCTGGCCCGCCCTGTGGGCGCAGTGCAACCGCGAGGCGGTAGAAGAGCGCGGCATGCTGGGCAAGTGCGTGTTCTATATGCGCGCCGGCGCCGCGGGCGTTCAGAAATATTCCACCCTGATGTGGGCAGGGGACCAGAACGTGGATTGGAGCGCGGACGACGGCCTCCCCAGCGCGATCACCGCCGCTCTTACCATGGGTATGAGCGGCTACGGCCTGAGCTGCAGCGATATCGGCGGCTATACCACGCTGTTTACCATGCGGCGGGATGAAGAGCTGCTGATGCGCTGGCTTGAATTTGCCTGCTTTACCCCGGTAATGCGCAGCCACGAGGGCAACCGCCCCACCGTGAACGTGCAGCTTTACGATACGCCCGAAACGCTTGCCTTTACCGCCCGCACCTCAAAAATGCACACCGCCCTTCTGCCCTATCTGCGGCAGGCGGTGCGGCGCAACGCCGAAACCGGCCTGCCCGTAATGCGCCCCCTGTTCTTCGCCGAGGATGCGCCCGAAGCGTGGAAAACCGAGCAGTGGGCCTATCTGCTGGGGGACGATCTTCTGGTGGCCCCCGTGGTGGAGCCCGGCACCCAAACCAGAACCGTATGGCTGCCGGCGGGGGATTGGATCCACCTGTGGAGCGGCGAAGCCCTTACCGGCGG
>CAMVBR010000389.1 GCA_947165755.1 uncultured Clostridia bacterium | reverse complement strand
CGAAACCGAAAGAAAGGCGTGTATATTATGCTGAAAATAGAGCATCTCACCAAAACCTACGGGGAGAAAACGGCGGTGGACGATTTAACGCTTTCCATCGCCCCCGGAGAGATCTACGGCTTTATCGGCCACAACGGCGCGGGCAAGACCACCACGCTGCGCAGCGTGGCCGGCATACAGCAGTTTGACGCGGGCGAGATCGCCATCGGCGGCGTGAGCCTGAAAAAGGACCCCATCGCCTGCAAACGGATGTTGGCCTACATCCCCGATAACCCCGATATGTACGAGTACATGACCGGCGCGAAATACCTGAACTTTATCGCCGATATCTACGGCGTGGGCGCGGCCGAGCGGGCCGAGCGCATCCGCACTCTTGCGGGGCGCTTCGAGCTGACGGCGGATCTGGCGCAGCCGGTTTCCGCCTACTCCCACGGCATGAAGCAGAAGCTGGCCATCATCGCCGCGTGGCTGCACGACCCGAAGCTCATCGTGATGGACGAGCCCTTCGTGGGGCTGGACCCGAAGGCCGCCTTTCTGCTGAAGGAAATGATGCGCGAAAAATGCGCCGCCGGGGGCGCCATCTTCTTTTCCACCCACGTGCTGGACGTGGCGGAGAAGCTCTGCGACAAGGTGGCCATCATCAAGCAGGGCAAGCTGATCCGCGCGGGTAAAATGGAGGAAGTGAAGGGCGACGATTCCCTTGAGGAAGTATTTCTGGAGCTGGAGGGATCGGCATGCTGAAGGTACTGCTGAAAAAGCAGATGACCGAGATGTTCCGCGGGCTGTTTTACGACCAGAAGAAAAAGGCCGCCCGCAGCAGGGGCAGCACGGTTATATGGATACTGCTTTACGTTTTTCTGTTTGCGGGCGTGCTGGGCGGCACCTTCGCAGCCGCGTCGTTTACCTTGTGCGGGCCCCTCACCGACGCGGGCGCGGGGTGGCTGTATTTCGCGGTGATGAGCCTCATCGCCCTGATGCTGGGCGTGTTCGGCAGCGTGTTCAACACGAGCGCGGCGCTGTACCTGCCCAAGGATAACGACCTGCTGCTCTCCATGCCCATACCGGCGGGTACCATTATCACCTCGCGGCTGCTGGGCGTGTATATCACCGGGCTCATGTATTCCGGCATGGTGCTGCTGCCCGCCGTGATCATTTACCTGATTTTCGGCCGGTTCAGCGTATTATCGCTGCTCGGCGGCATCGTTCTGATCGCGGTGGTGAGCCTGCTGGTGCTGGTGCTCTCGTGCGCGCTGGGGTTCGTAGTGGCCAAGATCAGCGTGCGGCTGAAAAACAAGAGCTTCGTTACCGTGATACTGAGCCTTGCCTTTATCGCCGTTTACTATTTCATCTATTTCAAAGCCCAAACGCTGATGCAAACGCTGATCGCCAACGCCGCCTACTACGGCGAAAAGATCAGGGGCACGGCGTGGATCGTGTATTTCTTCGGCCGCGTGGGCGAGGGCGACCCCGCCGCCATGGCGCTGTTTCTCGTGATCACGGGCGGCGTTGCCGCGCTCACGATGTATCTGCTTTCCAAGAGCTTTTTCAGCATTGCCGCCGCCGCGGGGGCTGCCCCCAGGGCGACCTACAAAGAAAAGCAGGTGAAAGCGGCTTCGTCCGAAACGGCGCTTGTGCGCCGCGAATTCGCGCGGTTCTTCTCCAGCCCCAACTATATGCTGAACTGCGGGCTGGGCGTGCTGCTGCTCCCGGCGGCGGGCGTGGCCATGCTGCTGAAGGGAGAGCTGCTCACCTCCGTGCTCTCGGGCGTATTCCAAAAGCTGCCGGGCACCACGCCGGTGCTGTTTGCAGCGGCGGCCTGCATGCTGGCCTCGATGAACGATATCGCCGCACCCGCCGTATCGCTGGAGGGCAAGGCCCTGTGGCTTGTAAAGAGCCTGCCCGTTACCCCTGCCGCGGTGCTCAAGGCAAAGCTGGCCCCGCAGCTCATTCTCACCCTGCCCGCCGTGCTCTTCTGCTACGTTTGCGGCGCGGTTGTACTGCGGGAGCAGGAGCTTCTCACGCTGGCGCTGGGCGGGCTGACCGTATTGGCCTACACGCTGCTTTCCAGCGTATTCGGGCTGTTTTTAGGGCTGAAAATGCCCGTGCTGGACTGGACCAACGAGGCGGTGCCCATCAAGCAGAGCATGGGCGTGACCATCGCCCTGTTCAGCGGCTGGGGCTACGCGCTGCTGCTTGGCGGCGGCTGGCTGCTGCTGGGCGCGTTCATCCCCGCCCCGGTGTTTCTGGGCGTATTCTTCGCCCTCACCCTCGCCGCCGCCGCGGGTATTTACCGGTGGATCGTGACCAAAGGGGCCCGGATCTTCGAGGGACTGTAAAACTCAGCCCTGTGATGCGAAGCGATATGCGTTATTATTTCACGGGAGTTTTTCATACGATGAATCGGAGAGGTAACCATGCTTTATTAATTAAATCGTTGTGAACACAAACAGCAGCAATAATCGGGAATCTGTGTTGCGGGAGAAATCGATTGAAGATTTTTTCATTGTCTGTTTCAGATTGACATCAGAATTAAATTCTGTTATATTCATTTTGTAAAATCAAAATACAGGAGGTTTTTTTATGGCGTTTTATAAGTGCAAGGTATGCGGCGAGGTATTCGAGGTAAAGGACGACGCCGAGGCCGTTTGCCCGCGCTGCAAACAGAGCGGCGATAAGCTGGAAAAAATGGCGAACCCCTATGCGGGCACCCAGACCGAGAAGAATCTGGAGGCCGCCTTCGCGGGCGAGAGCCAGGCGAGAAACAAATACACCTATTTCGCCTCCAAGGCCAAGAAAGACGGCTTTGAGCAGATCGCGGCGCTGTTTCTGAAAACGGCGGATAACGAAAAGGAACACGCCAAAATGTGGTTCAAGGAGCTTTCCGGCATCGGCAGCACCGCCGAGAATCTGGCCGCGG
>CAMVBR010000388.1 GCA_947165755.1 uncultured Clostridia bacterium | reverse complement strand
TTGAGCAGATCCCGGAGGAGCTCTACAAGGCCGCCAAGGTGGACGGCACCTCGGATTTCAAATACCTGACCCGGGTGATGCTGCCCATCTGCCGCCCCACCGTGATCACCGTGACCATTCTCAAGGTGATCGAATGCTGGAATTCCTACGTGTGGCCCCGGCTGATCACCGACGATCAGGCATATTTCCTCGTTTCCAACGGCATTCAGGAGATCCGCGAAAACGGCTTCGGGCGCGAGAACATCCCCGCCATGATGGCCGCCGTTGTGGTGATCTCGCTGCCGCTGATCGTGCTGTTCCTCATTTTCCGAAAGAAGATCATGAGCGGCGTTATGAGAGGGGGCACAAAGGGATGAAAAAGTTTTTTTCGCTGCTCATGTGCGCGTGTGTGCTTCTGAGCTGCGCCGCAATGCTTTCCGGCTGCCACGGCTCACAGGGGCTGCCCGTATTTGCCTTTGCGGGGGAATTCGATGAAACGAAGCAGTTTGAGCTCACCTTCTGGGCAAAGAACGATACGAACAAAACGCAAACGAACATCTACAACAAAGCCATAGAGGATTTCCATAAGCTGTACCCGAATATTACGGTGAATATCCGTCTGTATACGGACTACGGCAAGATCTACAACGACGTGATCACCAATATCGCCACCGGCACCACGCCGAACGTGTGCATCTCGTACCCCGACCACATCGCCACCTACCTGACCGGCGCGAACGTGGTCGCCCCGCTGGACGGCCTGTTTGCCAACGAAAACTACGGCTTCGGCGGCAAGGCGCTCAAATACGAAGCGCCCACGCGGGATGAGATGATCGATAAATTTTTGGATGAATGCGTTTTGCAGGGGCTGCACTACGCCATCCCCTATATGCGCTCCACCGAGGCGCTGTACGTGAACGAGACCATGCTCAAAAAGATGGGCTATACCCTGCCCGATAAGGTGACGTGGGATTTCATTTGGGAGGTATCGGACAAGGCCGCCGAAAAGGACGCGGACGGCACCTACACCGTAAACGGCCAGAAGACCATGCTGCCCTTCATCTACAAATCCACCGACAACATGATGATCCAGATGCTGCGGCAGAAGGGCGCGGACTACTCCACCCCCGAGGGCGACGTGCTGATCTTCAACGACGAAACCAAGGCGCTGCTGTATACCGTGGCCGAGCATACGGGCAAGGGAGCCTTTTCTACCTTCAAGATCTCGAGCTACCCGGGCAATTTCCTGAACGCGGGCCAATGCCTGTTTGCGGTGGATTCCACAGCGGGCGCCACGTGGATGGGCAAGGCCGCCCCCCATGCGGATATCGCCGAGGACCAATTCGTGGATTACGAGATCGCCGTGCGGCCCATCCCGCAGTTCGACCCCGACCACCCGCAGATGATCTCGCAGGGGCCGTCGGTTTGCGTATTCAACAAATCCGACCCGCAGGAGGTGCTGGCGGCGTGGCTCTTCGCGCAGTACCTGCTCACGAACGAGGTGCAGATTGCCTACGCCGAGACCGAGGGCTATATCCCGGTTACGCGCAAGGCGCAGGAGAGCGCCGAATACCGGGAGTATCTCTCCCGTGCGGGCGAGGACGAGGACCTGCATTACAGCGTGAAGATCGACGCGGCGAAGCTGCTGCTGGATAATATCGACAACACCTTCGTTACCCCCGTATTCAACGGCTCCGCCTCCCTGCGGGACGCCTCGGGGCAGATGATCGAAAACGTGGCGAAATCGGTGCGCCGCAAGCAGACCGTGGACGAGGACTATATGAAAAAGCTCTTCGACGACGTAAAGAGCCTTTATCGCCTCGACCAGCTCAGCGCAACCGCCGTTCCGGGCGCGCGTGACCTGGGGCCGCTGCCGAAAATGAGCGTGGTGCTGCTCTCGTGCATCGCCGGCGTATGGGTGCTATTGGGCGTTTTCACCGCGGTGGGCTATATTAAAAAGAAAAAGGCTACAAAATTGTAAGAACTATTGACATTTGATCGCAACCTTTATATAATACGGATTCGAAAAAATAAATTTTTTCAAATGAAAAAAGGAGACAATCATGAAAAAGATCTTTGCACTTGTACTTGTTCTTTCCCTTGTGTTCGCGTTTGCCGCCTGCAAAGGCACCACCGAACCCACCACCGAAGCTACCACCGAAGCCACTCCCGTGGAAGGCGTTATGAGCTATGCCGATTTCGTTGCCGCTGAGCTTGATACCGAAGTGAAAGTGGAAACCTACGTGCAGGCTAAGCAGGGCTGGTGGACCGACTCCAGCACCGGCAAGAGCCAGGCTTCCATCTACACCCAGAATGAAGACGGCGCTTTCTTCCTTTATAACCTTGAGTGCACCGAAGAGGACTATGCGAAGCTCGTTCCCGGCACCAAGATCAGAGTGACCGGCACCAAGAGCGAATGGAGCGGCGAGGTTGAGATCATCGACGCCACCTATGAGATCATCGATGGCAATTTCATCGCCACCGCCACCGACGTGACCGACAAGCTCGGCACCGAAGACATCATCAACTACCAGAATCAGCTGGTCGCCTTCAAGGGCATGACCGTGGAAGCTTCCACCGACGCCGACGGCAACGAGGCTGCGTTCCTTTATTCCTATGACGGCTCCGGCAGCCACGACGGCAACAGCGACCTGTACTTCAAGGTTTCCAAGGACGGCCAGACCTACACCTTCACCGTGGAATCTTACCTCTGCGGCAACGATACCGACGTTTACAAGGCTGTGGAAGGCCTGAAGGTCGGCGACGTGATCGATATGGAAGGCTTCCTTTACTGGTACAACGGCGTGAACCCGCACATCACCGCTGTGGCTGCCGCCGCTGCCGATGGCACTGAAGACGCCGCCACTGAGGCCGACGCCACCACCGAGGCTGACGCCACCACCGAGGCTGACGCCACCACCGAGGCCGACGCCACCACCGAGGCCGA
>CAMVBR010000387.1 GCA_947165755.1 uncultured Clostridia bacterium | reverse complement strand
TGGTGCCCTACGCCAAGGGCAGCAAGATCGGCCTGTTCGGCGGCGCGGGCGTGGGCAAGACCGTGCTGATCATGGAGATGATCCACAACATCGCCGTGGGCCACAGCGGCTATTCGGTGTTCACCGGCGTGGGCGAACGCAGCCGCGAGGGCAACGAGCTGCTCATTGAAATGGCCCAAAGCGGCGTAATGGATAAGACCATACTCGCCTTCGGGCAGATGAACGAGCCCTCGGGCTCGCGTATGCGCGTGGCCATGACCGGCCTTACCATGGCCGAATACCTGCGCGACGAAGAAAAGAGAGACGTGCTTTTATTCATAGATAATATTTACCGCTTCGTGCAGGCGGGCAACGAGGTGAGCGCCCTGCTGGGCCGCCTGCCCAGCGCCGTGGGTTACCAGCCCACCCTTGCGCAGGAGCTGGGCGAGCTGGAGGAGCGCATCGCCTCCACGGCGGATGGCTCGGTGACCTCCATTCAGGCCGTTTACGTGCCTGCCGACGACTTTACCGACCCCGCGCCCGCCACGGTATTCAACCATTTGGACGCCACCACGGTGCTCTCCCGCGCCATCGCCGAGCAGGGCCTGTACCCTGCCGTGGACCCGCTGCAGTCCGGTTCCCGGGTGCTGCAGCCCGAGATCGTGGGCGAGGAGCACTATAAGGTGGCCCGCGGCGTGCAGGAAGCGCTGGAAAAATACGCCGAGCTCAAGGATATCATTGCCATTCTCGGCATCGAGGAGCTGTCGCCCGAAGACCGGCTGACGGTGTTCCGCGCCAGAAAGATACAGAAATTCCTTTCGCAGCCCACCCACGCCGCCACCGCGTTTACCGGGGAGGAAGGCAGATACGTGAAGCTTGCCGACACCATCGATGGCTTTCGGCGCATTCTGGAGGGCGAGGGGGACGACCTGCCCGAGGAGGCCTTCTTTATGGTGGGCGGCTTTGACGAGGCCGTGGAAAAGGCCAAGAAGCTGTAAGGGGGAACGCCGATGAACGCCGCCTTTACCGTGGATATATTCACCCCCGAGGCCGCGGCGCTGCAAACGGAGGCCACCTACCTTTCGGTGCAGGCTCCCGACGGCGGCTTCGGCCTGATGCGCGGGCATCTGCCCTGCGTGATCGCGCTGGTGGCCGGGGAGATCGTGCTCACCCTGCCCGACGGCGGGAAAAAGACCTACCGCTGCAGCGACGGCTTTTTGGAAATGCGCGATAACCGCGCCGAAATTTTCGTAAATACGTGTGAAGAGGTGAGATGACGATGGAAGCAAGATTTGTAAGCGCCCTGCAAAAGGTGTTTTCGGACGCCGACCGTCTTCCGGAGGAAACCGATACGCTCCGCCTGTTTCGCAATGAAAGAGGCAGCCTTCAGCTCTGTGTGCGCGCCGACGCGGACGCGGAGCTTTCCGTTTTATGGGAGACAAAGCTCCCCTGTACGGTATACGAGGTTGCGGAGGTGTACGCTTCCCTGCCCATTTATCCGGGTGCGAAGCGCTGCACCCTGCTGCGCAGCGAGCCCGGTTTTTTTCCCGATCTGCTGCGCCCCTTTACCGGCACGCTGCGTGTAAACGGGGGCAAGACCGCCGCGCTGTGGCTGGAAACGGACCCCGCAGACGCCGCGCCCGGCGAATATGAGATCGCCGTTACGCTCAAAAACGGCGAAGAGACGCTCACGAAAACCGCCCGCGTGCTTGTGGGCGAAACGCCGCTGGCGGAGCAAACGCTGCTCTACACCAACTGGTTCCACGCGGATTGCCTTGCGGATCATTACAACGTGCCGGTGTTCGGCGACGAATTCTGGCGCATCACCGAGGCCTTTATGGCCAACGCCGCAAAATACGGCCTGAACTGCATTTTAACGCCCCTGTTCACCCCACCGCTGGATACCGCCGTTGGCGGAGAACGCACTACCGTGCAGCTTGTGGACGTAACGAAGAAGGGCTATACCTATACCTTCGATTTTACGATGCTCGACAAATGGATGACCCTTGCCGAAAAACACGGCATCACCCACTTTGAGTTTTCGCATCTGTTCACCCAGTGGGGCGCGAAGGCCGCGCCCAAGATCATGGCGCACACCTCCAAGGGGTACCGGCGCATCTTCGGCTGGGAGACGGATTCCCTTTCGCAGGGATACATGAGCTTTTTGCGGCAGCTCGGGCAGGCGCTCACCGCCTTCTGCAATGAACGGGGCGTGACCGACCGCTGCCTTGTGCACTGCTCGGATGAGCCGGGCGGCGACCAGATCCCGCGTTACCGCAAATGCGCCGCCGCGGTGCACGAATATTTCGGCGCGTTCCGGCACATGGACGCGCTTTCGGAGCCCGTGTTTTACGACGAAGGGCTGGTTGAGCTCCCCGTGCCGGAGGAGGGCAGCATTGAAAAATTCCGCGATAAGGTACCGGCGCTGTGGACCTACCACTGCTGCGGCCAGTTTGAAAACGAGCTGCCCAACCGCTTTATCGCCATGCCCGCCATCCGGCTCCGTATTCTGGGCGCGCTGCTCTATAAATTCAACTGCGCGGGCTTTTTGCAGTGGGGCTTTGATTTCTACAATACGCAGCTTTCCAAGGCGAAGATCGACCCCTTCAAGGAGACGAGCGCGGGCGGCGCATTCCCCGCCGGGGACGCGTTTATCGTATACCCGGGCGAAAACGGCGCGCCGTGGCCCTCGCTGCGCGAGCCCGTATTCTTCGACGCGCTGCAGGACCTGCGCGCCCTCAACGCCGCCGAAAAAAAGCTCGGCCGCGACGCCGTATTGAAGCTGATCGCCGATACCCTCGGCGATATCGACTTCCGCCATTACCCCATGGATGAGGAGACGTTTTTCGATTTCCGGAAGAAGCTGTTCAAGGCAGTTGAAGTGTAAATTGGAATTTTACGTGTAGTTGCAAGAAAAGCTAAAATGCGACGATACTGCTGTAATATCAACATTTTTCCCTCCTTCGCGGAGGGATTTTTT
>CAMVBR010000386.1 GCA_947165755.1 uncultured Clostridia bacterium | reverse complement strand
CTTTATCCCTTTACCACTATATCTGGAGTTTTCTGCTTAAAGCCGATACTCAGAATTGCAGTTTGTCGCGCTCTTTCACTTGCGATATGTTGCTGCGCAACGCGATATAATTTGCTGAGCAAATTGCGATATATTCCGCTTCGCAGAATGCGATATGATATGGATCCTGCATTTATCACGTGCCGCAGGCACATATCGCGCCGAAGGTATATCGCACCGACAGGTATATCGCGGATCCGCAGGATCCATATCGCTGTCGCGCCTACGGCGCGACAAACTGAAATTTGAACAATTTCCCCTCCGAAAAAGATTGCATTCCCCCCTAAACCGTGGTATTATATAATTTGATATAATAAAACGGAGGATAATACAATGAGCGACGAAATCAAGAACCCCGATCCCGTCGGCACACCCGAAAACGCGGAACCGCAGGCAGGGCCGTCCGAAGCGCTGCAGGGAGAGCTCAACTGTCTCAGAGAGCTGTTTCAGCAGGAGTGGGACAAAAGCATGGAGGAGGCGGCCCATCCGCCCATTCAGGGGCTGGAATACGCGCCCGAACCCGAGGATGAGCCCGAAGAGCAGCCGCAGGACGCGCCCGTGAGCGAACCGCCCGCGGAAGAAAAAAAGCCCAAGAAAAAGGTGGGCAAGGTACTGCTGATCATACTTGTGATCCTGCTGGTGCTGATCCTGATTCCGCTGATCGCCTATTTTGTGATCACGATCAAGGTGCCCTCGTTCAACAACTTCATTTCCGCCTATACCAACGCCGCGGCCGCTGCCGAGCCCGCCGATAAGATCTCGTATCTCAACAGCGCGCTCGAATACTGCGAGGAGGGCACCTTCCTCGACAGCATGCGCCAGAGCATTCAGGAGGATATCGCGGTTTACACCTGCGAAGCGCAGGGCTACGCCGCCGCCAAATCGTATATCGACCAGAACTTTACCGAAGAGACGCTGGCAAAGCCCGTGAACAAGGAGTTCGCCGAGCTGCTGGCCGTGGGCGACAAAGTGGAGCCCATTGCCGAAGGCGCTTACGAAGCGGTAAAGGCCGCCTTTGACGATGCAGCGGACAAGAACGCGGTGGATTACGCCGCCGTCGCCGAAAAGCTCGGCACGCCCGCCCTGCTCAAAAAAGACGTGACCGGAGCTCTTGAGAGCATCGGCGCGGCCCTGAAGGAGGAGGCAGCCCTCGGCGCGGACGTGACCGAGGAACAGGTGGAGCCCGTGATGACCGCATACCTGAGCGCGGTGCAGGCCTTCAAGGGGCTCGGCGCTTCCGCCCAAACGCTGCTGGAGACCGCCGTTGCAAAGCTCTATGGCTGCGGCTTCGTTTACGAGACCACGGTTTTGATCGATAATTATTTCGACGAGGATATGCTCGCTTCTCCGAAGACGGAAGCCTTTACCGAGGTACAAAGCCACATCGAAGCCCTCGGCAAGGTAAAGGCGGACGTTTACGCCGTAGCGGCAAACCTGTATGAAAACAACACCACCACCGACGGGGAGATCAAGAACGCGCTCGACGTCTCTTTGCCCGACGCCGAAACCAAGGTACTGGTGAACGCCGCCAAGAACGTGATCGAAGGGCTGAAGGCCGAGGAAGAAAAGAACCTGCCCGCCGCCGCAAAATACTATAAGGACGCCTTCTCCACGCTGAACGCTCTTAAGCTGGAAACCACCGCGCTTGCCGGCAAGCTCATCACCATGAACCTGCAGCTCGGCAATGAAAACGCAGCCTCGGAAGTGCGCGACAGCCTTCCCGACGGCCTTCCCGCCGATAACGAAGCGCTTGCCGACGTGGTTGCCGAGCTCGACGCCATCGTGGCCGCCAGAAGCGCTGCGGAAGAGGTATTCTACCCCTATTATTACAATTATTATTACGGTACCGCCATCGATAAAGCGGAGCTCAACGAAAAGCTGGACGCGCTTGTGACCGAGGACGCCGACGACTACACGAAGGCATACGTGAACTACTTCAAGTTCTTCGGCGAGAACTTTACGGACGCGGACCCCGATACCATGCAGACCTATCTGGAGGCCTTCGCCGACGTGCTTTCAGACTACCCCGCGATCTACGCCCCGCTGCTGGGCGAGGTTTACAAAACGCAGGGCGCTTTCGATAAGGCCGAAGCCATTGCCGACAGAGTGCTTGCCGTAAACGCGGCCGACGACTACGCCAACGCCGTGAAAGCCTTTGCGAAGCGCGCCTCGCTGAACGTGGACGAAGCCCTTGAGATCGCGAAGAAGGGCATGGAGCTCTCGGGCAGCATGGAATACAGCGCCAGAGAGGCCGTGATCTGCGCCATGCTGAAGGAGGATTACAGCGCCGCCTTCAACTACGCTTCACAGCTTTACGACGCCAGCCTCACCTACGATAACGTGGAGTATATCATGATCATCACTTCGCTCTATGAAAGCGACGACGCCGACGAGCAGGCCAAACTCGACGAATACAGAGAGAAGGCCGAAAAGGTGATGGACGAGTATACGCTGGAGCTGGGCGAAAAGGCGCAGGGCATCATCGACGGCACCACCACCATGGTGAAGGTGTTTATGGAAGCGCCGTATTACCTCAGATAACGGCGGCGCCTGCAAAAAAACCTAAAAAAAGCTTAAGTTTTTAAAATTCTTGTTGACATACGCATACGTTTTGTAGTATAGTATGTTTGTATGAAAAACGAGTTTAGATTTTTCTACAAGAAAGGGTTGGTTTATATGAAAAAAATCATTGCCGTTGCAGCGGCACTTGTGCTCGCATTAACTGCAACGATCTCTCTTGCCGGCATCGTAGTCAGCACGAAAGGCGCAACCACTGCTTCCCTGCAGAACCTCTCCGGTGAGGATATCCTCGGCGGCAGCGGCGAAGGCGGACTTGACCTCGGCGGCATCACCGATACCCTCGGCGATCTCGGCGGCAATCTGCCCGACCTCGGCGGCATCACCGATGGCCTCGGCGATCTCGGCGGCA
>CAMVBR010000385.1 GCA_947165755.1 uncultured Clostridia bacterium | reverse complement strand
CGAGCCGTCCTCGGCGGGCTTCACGGCCTCGGCGATCACGTTCGGCGCGCCGATCTCGGCAAAGGGAGCCATGGCGGCGCGGCCGGGAGCGGCGTACACCGGCACGTTCAGCTCGTAGGCCGGGTGGGTCACCGTTTTGGCGCGAAAGCCGCCTTCGTGGGGCAGCAGGGCGTAGGTGAGCTCGTGGTCGCCGCTATCGCCGGTGCCGTCCGGGTGGGTGCCGCCCCTGTGCAGCGAGAGCCGCAGGTTGCAGTCCTTCACCGTAATGCCGTATTTGCAGTCGTTGAGCAGCGATACGCCGAAGCCGGGCTCGCTCACGTCCGTATAATTGCGGTTGCAAACCTCGTATTTGGCCAGCTCGCGGCTGTCGTTGGCGGTGGTGGGGCGCTCGATGGCGCCGAACTGGATCTCGCTTCTCGCGCGGGCGGCGCAAACGTCCAGATCGAACCCGGCCTTCAGCAGCCGGTGGGGGTTGTTCCAGCGGATGCGGGTATGGAAATCCACCCGGGGCGAATCCGCGTAGGCGATAATATCCTGCGTGATCGCGCCGCCGTTTTCCAGCGCATATTCGCTTCTGAGGGCGATGAGCACGGGCCCGTCGGAAACGACCGTTCTGCCCCTGAAGCCGCACACCGGCCGCAGGTTTTCGATCACGTCGTGGTCCACGTCCCAGTTATCGTAGGTGAGGGGCACGTCCTCGCCGAACAGAAACGCGTTCAGCGGCGCGCCGCCGGGCTTTCTGAGCTCCCGGCCCGAGGACAGGTCGATGAAGGAGGCGATATATCCGTTTTCGTCGAACGCGATCTCGGCAAAGGGGGTTTTCAGCGTGCCGCCGTCGTAGGCAAAGGGAGAAGCCGCCTCCACGGGCGCGTCGGCAAGCGCGATATGGGCAGCGCCGAAGCCGGGCAGCGTTACGCCGCCCACCGCCAGCCTTTCGCGGCCGCATACGTCCGTATACCGCTGCGAGGGGTAGTCCTTCGCCCAGCCCGCCGCGTCGATCAGGGCCGCGTCCGCGCGGGGGAACGAAAGGGTGTTGAACAGCGTAACGCCCGCCGCTTTTTCCGTGAGCGCCCCGGCGAACCGCGCCGTTTCGGCCTTGTAGTTCGCAAGCACCGCGTCCATCTCCTCGTGGAACACGTCGTATACCGGCTTGATGGCGGTGCCGGGCAGGATATCGTGGAACTGATTTTTCAGGTGGGTCTTGAGCCATCCTTCCGCTTCGGGGTTCTTCGGTTCGCCCGAAAGCACGTTAAAATATTCCATATCGCGCATGGCGTATTCCGCCTTGCGGTTTTTGCGCTTGACCTCGTGCAGCTGGGTCAGCGTGCCCCGGTGCAGCTCCAGATATAACTCGTCGTGGTATACGGGCAGCTTATCGCGAGCCTGCTCCAGCTCGTGCATGAAGGCGCTGGCGGTCATGGGCGCGATCTCGGGCATGCCCTCCATATTGGAAGCGCGCAGCGAGGTCTCGATCATGGCCGGGGTGGGGCCGCCGCCCCCGTCGCCGAAGCCGTAGGCTAAAAAGCGCAGATCGCTCCCGTCCTTCTGCTGCAGCCCGCGCACCACGTCGGCGCAGGTGGCCGCGTCCGGCCAGCAGTGGGTGGCGTTGAAATGGGTGAGCGCCTCGCTGCCGTCGATGCCCTTCCAAACGAAGCTCTCGAAGGGGAAGCGGTTCAGCTCGTTCCACGCCAGCTTCGTGGTGAAAAAGTATTTCACTCCGCTTTGCAGCATGATCTGCGGGATATTGGCGTTGTAGCCGAAGGTATCGGGCAGCCAGAAGCTGTCGGACGTATAGCCGTAGTTTTCGCGGGTGAACTGCTGCCCCTTCAGGAATTGCCTTGCCATGAGCTCGCCCGAGGTGATGTTGCAGTCGCATTCCACGTAAACGCCGCCGTTGGGCTCCCAGCGCCCTTCCTTCACGCGGCGCACCATTTCGGCGAAGATATCGGGGTAATATTCCTTCATCCACTCGCCGTGCAGGGCGGAGGACTGGATAAAGCCGTAGGTGGGGTACTGCTCCATCAGGCGCAGGGCGTTGGCGTAGGTGCGGGCGCACTTGCGCACCGTTTCGCTCACCGGCCACAGCCAGGCCGTATCCATGTGCGAATGGCCGATGATGCCCACCCTGCCGAATACGCGGCTGTTGCCGCCCGAGAAGAACGGCCGCGAGATCTTCAGCGCTTGTTTCACGCCTTCGGCCACGGCCGCGGCGTCCGCGTCCTTGGGCATCAGGGGCAGCACGGCGTTGATGCGCATGAGCGCTTCCTTTGCCTTCGCCGTTACGAAACGGTCCTCCGGCAGGCGGCGGGCGGCGTTCAGCAGCTCGCGGATATCGAAGATCAGCGTGAATACGTCCTCGTTGCGGGTGCAGATATCCACGCCGTTGAAGGTGTGGGTAAAGCCCTGCGTGGGGTCGGGGCAGAAGTAATCGTCGTAGGGGTCGGTGTTGGGGTCGTAGTGCCCGGCGTAGCACTCAAAGGCGAGGCGCAGCGTTTCGCCCGCCTTCGCCTTGCCCAGATACTGGCATGCGTGGCCGCCGCCGATGAATTCCCGGTTTTTGCTGTTGACGATGCCCTTGGGAACGCCGTTCAAAAAGAAAAGCTGCTCCGCGCCGCCGCAGCCCGAAACCGCGTACAGGTCCCGGCCGTCCAGCGCCGGGGGCACGGTGAATTCGCCCTTGAGCCACATATTCTGCCATTCGCTGCCCCAGCTCTGCCCGGGCGCGATGGGCCGAAAGCCCGTTTCCGGCGGCTGCCGGAAATGCGCGGCGGTGTAAAACGCCTGCGTGTCGCTCAGCTCGCCCACCTTTTCATAGATCCTCTTCTCGTAGATCCTGAGGGCGGCTTCGAGCTTGCGGAATACTCTGTTTTTCAGGTTTTCGTTATACATCGTCTTCTCTCCCGTTCTTTTACGTGTGATTTTATCATATCATTTCCGAAGGAGAAAGAAAAGGGGATTTTTTTATTCGGGTGGGAAA
>CAMVBR010000384.1 GCA_947165755.1 uncultured Clostridia bacterium | reverse complement strand
CATTCTGCGAAGCGGAATATATCGCAATTTGCGCAGCAAATTATATCGCGTTGCGCAGCAACATATCGCCAAGTGATAATTCTCGACAAACTGCACCATTTCACAAAAACAACCGGATCGACCGATCCGGTTGTCAAAGCAAATGCGCGCCGTCCTTTTATTCAATGGTAAGGATATCCGAAAAACCGGTGATCTCGAAGATCTCATTCACGATCTCGTTGACGCCGGTCACCTTCATGGCGCCCTGCTTGTTCATGGTCTTTTGGGCCGCCAGCAAAACGCGCAGGCCCGCGGATGAAATATACTCCAGCTTTGAGAAATCCATCACAAGCGTTTTCACGCCGTCCAGCTCCGTTTTTACCACCGTCTCCAGCTCCGGCGCGGTGGTGGTTTCCAGCCGGCCTTCCACGGCGAGGGTGAGCGTATCGTTGTTTCTGAGTTTCTGAATCGTCATTTTTAATGCCTCCGTTGTATCTTTCGTATGCCGTTAAAATTTCTTTTCAATGATCATTTCCACGTTGGAACCGATGATGCACACCTTGACTTCGTCGGCCAGCTTGGCAACGATGGAGCGCTCCAGCTCGTCCCATTCCTCTTCCGCCGCGCTCTTTTTGTACTGCGTGAGCGTCCAATACGTAAAACCGAGGCCGCCGCCCGTTTCCATAACGCCGGTCCTCAAAGCGTCGTCGTACCCGTTTTCCATAGCCCCGATCGCCGCCTCAAACGCGGAACGCACCTTGCCCATAAAGCCCTTCACGGTATTTTTTCCGCTGGTGGAAACCGCAAGCAGCTTCTCTCTTTTTTCTTGATTCATAAAGGTTTTCGTGCGCAGATGCAGCTCAAAAACGTCCTCCCGGGTCTCGATCCAGTATTCCGCGTCCCGCTCGCCGGTGAGCGCCTTGATCATGCCCGTTGTTTCCTCGCCCAAAAGCATAAGGTGTACTGCATCCTTTTCGGAAAGCCCCTTGAACACCGCAACGGCCTCCGTTTGCTTCAGGGCCTCGGCAATGCCCGCGCCGTTGCTGGAGATATGAATAACGTCTGATTTCATAATTTCTCCCCTTTGTCTTTTCTTGTATTTATTCTAAACGATTGCAACGAAAAAGTCAATTCATCTTGCGCATATCCGCGCTGTTCAAATAAAAAAGGACGCTGTTTACGATCCCGCACTGCTTTTTTATGCGAAAAAATGCCGCATGATACTGCGCTTCGAGCAGCCCGCTGAAAATCATTTTTTGCCGCCTTTTTCGGATCGCAGCCGCGACAGGTCAAGCAGTCCGATCCGTTTCGCCTGAAGAACCGTTTCGATCTGCAGCATGGTCAGATTTCCTGCGGTCGCAAGAAGCCCGAAAACGATATCGAAAATCATTGCGTCGATCAGCGCAGTCTCCGGAATTCCCAACCACGAAAACAAAACAATATACGCAAGAAGATTTGCGCCGGGAACCGGCGGCGTCGCAACGAACAGCACCACGGAAAAGACGACCGCGCCGATGATCGTCCCAAGGTCGGGCTGAAGACCGTAAACAACACAAGCAAAAAGCGTAAACGCGAGCACACCCACAGAGCTTACGGGCATATACAGCACAAGCCCCTGCGGCAAGCTGATCCCGGCGAAAAAGCGGTCGATGCCAAGCGCATTTGTACAGTTTCGCTCCGTCTGATCGAACGCGCTGTCAACGGAACCGGTTTTAAGAACACGAAGGAACGGATCCAACAGCTTTCGGAAAACAAGCAGCGCAGACATGCGAACCCGAACCGCAAGCCACAGCACCGCAAAGCAAAGCACAAGCGCCGTCACCACGAACGAAAGAAGCATTGGCTTCCACATCTGCAAAATAAGCTCCGTGCGTTTCTGCCAGATTTCCAACGCGAGAAAAATACAGGCAAAAAAGGGGACAAGCAGGCTTATCCATTTCGCAAGCAAAAGGCCGATCATATTGATCTGCTGAACCACCGTTTTCAGCCGCGATACGTGGTTGCCGAGCACGATCATTGCGCTGCCGAAAAAAAAGGCGATCAGAAGAAGCTGCGGCGTATTCGAATCGATAAACGGTTCAAAAATAGTATTCGGAAAGATCTTCAGCAGGCCGTCAAGCATATTTTTCAAAACATCCGTCCCGCTCTGCACGGCAAGGGCGCCCCGTGCAAGAAACGGAACCGCGCAAACCACGGTAAATCCAGCGGCAAGCAAGCTGAACAGAAAATACCGTCCGATAACATAGACCTTTGTTCCGCCTTGCATGGTGATCTTTTTTGTATTGATGATCGTTGTGATGACCATAAAGAAAATGACCGGACCGGAAAGGGCGTTCAGGATCCTGATCCACACGTCGTAAAACGGCGAAAAGAGCGTCTGCGTCACATTTTCTCGCGCTTGGTCAGGCATAAAGAGCACGCCGAGTATGCCGAGCGCGCATCCAAGAGCGATCGCAACGGCGATCTGCAGAACCGGATTCATCTTCTTCCGGGGCAAAACGAAACGCAGCACGTTTTTCCCCCAGCTGTATGTATACTTCGTATCGATGTTCACGGCCGTGATCAGCGAATCGTTCCAGTCCCCAAGACTGTTTCCGGTTTCATTCAGCGGATTGAAGGCTTCTCCCGCGATCTCAATGTGAAGAACAGGTCTGCCGAATGATTTTTCAAAGCTCACGTCCACAGACGCGTCCTCGCCGAAGCGTTCCTGCATGCGAAGAAGGATCTCTTCGGTAAGAAAACGAACCCGGATCAAGTCCTCCCGCCGGACGGCCACGGCGGAAAAACGCGCATTAAGCCATTCCGACAATCGGTCGATTTCCTGAGGATGCAAATCGAACTGAGCTTTTTCCGAACGGAAACGCATATCCAAAACCCCTTCTTGATCGTAAACGTACGCTTCGACGAATCTACAGCATCATAATAAGCCGTTCGTATATCTGCTTATTTGTAAGTATTAAACAGTATACCATAAACGGATGAATAAGTCCACATATAA
>CAMVBR010000383.1 GCA_947165755.1 uncultured Clostridia bacterium | reverse complement strand
GTAGGGCGTCCAGATGAACAGAATACCGAGGATCACGGTGGGCACGCCCATGGTGAGCAGATAGGGGCGGTATTTGCCCTTCATGCTGCGGGTGTTGTCGATCATTTTCGCCCGTATGGCCGTCAGCGGAAAGCCGGAAAGCACGCTGACGATATAGATCACATACAGCGCGGAGGGATCGATGCCGATGGTGTTGCCGATCAGCGTGTTGCCCACGGAGAGGATCATCTGGCTGATGCAGTAAACGATGAATTTTACGCCGATGCCGCCCACCGAAAGGGATACGATCTCCTTAAACGTCATGTATCTGCCCCGGGGCGGAACCTTCCAGTACCGCCGCAGGTCGCCCAATAGGGAAAGCGCCTTGTCTTTCATAAATATGACCGCCTTTTTGGTTTGTTTAGGGTTTATGCTTCTGCCTGATCGTATACAAACGTATTCACCGAGCGTGGGGTAAGCGTTACGTCCGCCGTGATTATTTCATGTTCTTTCAGGTTCTCTGCGTCGTCGGTCACGGCCAGCGTGCCTTTTGCGGCGGGCAGGGTCACCGGTTTTGTTTCTTTGGTATCGTTGATCAGTATCAGCACGGTTTTATCGCCTTTGGCGAAGGCCAGCGCTTTGATTTCGGGGGTGGGGCAGGTCACGGCCACGCGCTTTGCCCCGCGGGGGATATATTTTGAAAAATTGCCGGTGACGTAATAGCGCTTTGTCATTTCAAAGGTTTCGGTTTCAAGGTCGATATAGATCAGCCCGTCGCAGTAATCCACCTCCGAAACGGCGATCCAGTGCTGCCACGCGGTAACGTTCAATATCGTAAGATCCTCATAGATCACGTTCGCCATCACCAAGGCGGAATCCATGCCCCGATCCCTGCCGCCCTGCATATGGCACCATTCGCTCATCTTAACCGCGGTGCCGGGCCAGGTCCGGTCCAGCCACGCACGGTACCGCCGCAGAAAGCCGATACGGTTATTGAACACGGGCAGCTTTACCGGGTGAAAGGGGTTTAAGAAGTAAGAGTGCAGGTCTATGCCGTCCATGCGTCTGCGTACCGCGTCCCGGCACAGCAGCTGCCGGGTGTAGGATTTATTGAGCCAGCGGATATCGCCGTTCTCCACGCCGGAGAGCATCACGTTTTTCAGGGCCGGGCGGCGCTCCATCTCGCGGGCGATCACTTCCATCAGCGCGCCGGCGCTGCGGGGGTTATAGTGGCAGCCCTCCTGCCCGCCGTTCCACACCCAGAAGGGCTCGTTGATGGGGGAGATATATTTTACCGGAACGCCCTGCGCCAGAAAATGCTCCGCCGTATCGAGGCAGAAGCGGGCGAAGGGCAGGTAGTTTTCTTTGGGCAGGTTATCCAGAAAAGGCCGGTTTTTGCTGCAGTGTGTCATACCGTTTCGGGTGAGGTGCTCCGGCGGGGAGTTTACAAACAAAATCACCTCTTCCGCCCCGTATTGTACCGCCAGCCGCAGCATGGCCACGGCGTTTGCGTCCCGGCTGAAATCGTATCCGCCGCCGGGCAGGGCGAAGCACTCCGTGCGGCGCAGGGGATTGCCGATGTCGCCTTTGCCGGAATCCTTTGAGCCGCCGCCGACGTTAAAGCGGTAGGCGGTAAGCCCGATGCCCGCTTCTTTATCGTACAGCAGCATGGCGATGCGCTCCCGTACCGGCAGGCCGCTTTCGGGGTCGGTATGATCCCATCCGCCCACGCACTGGGCCCACCATGCCCCGCTGGCGCCGAAGCCGGTAAAGGTTTGAAACGTCTTGCGCCTGTCTATCGAGATCCGCATAAAAAACCCCCTCTTTCGCGCTGCGGGAGCGATTCTTCCCGCGGGCGGAACGGATATTCTTTTGCATGGATATTTCACCTTTCACTATAGCAGAATCGGGGCCGTTATGCAAGTTTTTCTTTACATCGCCCCCGGAGGAACGTATAATGGAAACATAGGAAAACAGAAGGGGTGATGCGCCATGCGGCAAACCGCCGCCGATACCGAAAACGCGCTGCTTTGTCTTTTGCGGCAGTGGGGCGACGCTCTGCTGCGCTTACAGGCGGATCTGCCGGATGTGCCCGCCCTTGACGGCGGCATTCTGTGCCCCGCCTGCGGCATGATCCACGGCCGCTGCCATGAGGCGGCCTACCCGCTGCTCACCCTTGCCGCACGCACCGGGGAAGAGGCTTATCTTACCGGGGCGAAACAGCTGCTGCGCTGGGCCGAAAACGTGACGTGCCCCGACGGCAGCCTGAAAAACGACCTGAAATCCGATTGGCGCGGCGTTACCGTGTTCGGGGCCGCCGCCCTGCACGACGCGCTGTATTACCACGGCGATCTGTTTACAAAGGAAGAAAAAGCCGCGCAGGAGGCCCGCCTTGCCGGTATGGGCCGGTGGCTGTATGCCAATCTGCGCCCGGGAGGGCTGCAGGCCTATCTCAATTATTACGCCGCCAACGCCTGCGTGATG
Source organism: uncultured Clostridia bacterium (assembly GCA_947165755.1). Classification (GTDB taxonomy): domain Bacteria; phylum Bacillota; class Clostridia; order Oscillospirales; family Acutalibacteraceae; genus RUG806. The sequence goes on along the minus strand of CAMVBR010000383.1, from coordinate 516 downwards.
GCGCTGCTGGGCAGATATTTTGATAACGGCGATTGGCTTGCCCTTGCGGCGGAGCTGGCGGACTTCTGTTTTTCGCACGTCAGCGAAAACGGTCTGCTCTACGGCGAGGGGCACCCTTTGGATGCGCTTTCCCCACGGGGCTGCCGGGCGATCGACCCGGGCGGCTATAACCCCGAAGAGACCCTTCCCATGCTCACCCGGTACGCCGCGGCTGCGAGGGATGACGCCGCGCGGGAGAGATGCCTTGCCCTTTGGCGGGCGCAGCTGAACTGGATGCTGCCGGACGGGGCTTGGGACGACAGCCCCGGTACAAGAGCGTTCAAATGGACCTTTTGGGGCAGCCGCACCGCCGACGGATGTCAGGAGGCCCTCTTCCGGCTGGGAAAAACCGACCCCGTATTTGCCGAGGCCGCGCTGCGCAATTTTGAACTGTACCGGCGCTGCACCCGCGGGGGGCTTTTGTACGGCGGGCCGGATTACGCCGAAAACGGCGAGCCGCCCTGCGTGCACCACACC
>CAMVBR010000382.1 GCA_947165755.1 uncultured Clostridia bacterium | reverse complement strand
TACACGATGCGGGCGATCACGCCGTCGGCGGGTATCGCGTCGCCGTCCTTTACCAGCTTAAAGCTGAGAATGGCGTTGGTGGCGTCGTATACGGGTTCCCCATCCAGCGCGTAGCCCTCGGCGGGCTCCACACGGACGGTATCGTAGAAGTAGGTGAAGGCGGCGAAGGTATGCACCGCCAGATCAGCGCCGATCACGTCGGCGGGGTCGGCGGCCTTCACGGCCAGCGTGTAATCAAGGCCCAGCACGGGGTTCGCCTGCGCGGCCACCAGCTCGGCGGCGGCAGGGGCTTCGCCCGCTACGGTGAAGTATCTGGTATCGGTGGTCTTGTTGCCGAAGTTATCGTATACGGTCACGCTCACGCTGTGTACGCCGTTGTTGAGCTCGGCGTCGTAAAGGTAGATCTGGCCGTCGCCCGCGTTTACGAAGCATTTATCGGTCACGTCCACGCCGTCGATGCTCATCGAGACCTTATTGGCGTCGATGCCGGTCATGTATTTATCCTGCGCGTCCTCGAAGGAAGCGCGCACGGTGACCTTATTATCGTTGAGCACGGTGCCGTAGCTCACGAATTCCTCGGGCGCGCCGAGCGTATCGTAGGCGAGGGAGGTGATCAGGGGGTTCTTGGTGTCGTCGGTATTGGAGGAGTAGATGAGCTGGATGTTATCGAGATAAATCGTGCTGGCGGAGCGGGTACCGTTGGGGATGCCGGGCTGATAGGACACCCAGAACACGCCGCAGCCCTGATAGAAGCCGTAAGGATAGTGCGTCGGGCCGAGGTTATTGCCGCCATCCTTGCCGCTAAGGTCGATCTCAACGTAACGCCATCCAACCCAGTTGGTGGCGCTGGAACCATTCATAATGGAAACGGGGGCACTCGAAATGGAGTTATTGGCATCGCAGAGGTTCAGATAGAGCGCGAAGTTGGCCATGCCCTCGGGGCAGTAGACCCACGCGGACATCTTCTTGGGTGAGCCCTCGAACCGGTAGGTGGGGCTGGTAACGCGGATGTAGTTGTTGGAGTTGGAGGATTTATCGTAGGACGAAAAGTCTACGTCCATACGCAGCGCGTGGTCGCCGAAGCGCACGGGCTCGTCCTCGTCGGCGCTCACGATGCGCGCCTGCAGCGCGCTCACGTCCAGGGAGGCGTTGGGCCAGCCGTAGAGCGGGTAGCCCTGTTCGTACCATTCGGCGGCCATTTCAGTGTGGGATCTGCCGCCGGGCTTGTTCTTATTGTCGTAGATGGGCAGATCGTAGGTGGGGATCCACTGCAGCTTGCCGTCGGAGGCGGCGGCTTCTTCTGCGTCGGTAGTATATTCAAAGTCGTAAAGCATTACGGGTTCGGCGCCGATCACTACCTTGGTGGTGGCCGTTACGGCGGCGTCAAAGGCGGAGGCTGCCGTGACGTTGGCCTCGGTGCTGCCCGCGCCGAGGGTGGTGAAGGTGAGGCCCGCAAAGGTACCGATGGCGGCGGTCACGTCAGCGCCGTCCCTTTCGGCGGACCAAACAAGGTCGCCGTCCTTCAGGACGATGGTTCTGCCGGCGTTTTTCGCCACAAGGCCGAAATCGGTGGTCTCGTCGAAATCAAGGGAGAATTCCTCGCTGGGGATATACAGCTCGTCGGGGGTGGCGATCTCGATGTGGGTGGAGCCCACCACCGCGCCGCCGGAAACGTAATTGACGTTCACCACGCCCTCGGCGCTGCCGGCGGTGAATACGCCGGCGGGGGTAATGGAGCCCAGTGCGGCGCTGTCGGCAGCCAGCGCAAAGGCGCCGTCGGTGGGAAGGGGCGCCGCGCCGCCGGCGGAATCCACGCCCGTGGCGGTGAAGGTCACGGTGCTGCCGGGGGTATAGAGCACGTTGTTGGGCGCGAGGGAGGCGTGGTCAAACTCGCCGCTGGGCCGCGCGGAGGAGGTGATGAGCAGAGAGCTCGCCACCTTGCGCTCTACGGCGTCCGAGGGGTTGTTGGAGAGCGCCAGAACGCTTTGGCCCTCGTATTTGGCAAGGTAGGTGGTGGAGCCGCCGCCGTCGAAGTTGAGCACGTCAACGCAGCCCAGGTCCATCATGATGGTGGCAAGGTCGTAATCGCCCAGCGAATTGGAAACGGGGTAATTGCGGCCGTCCACAGCCACCACCACCACGCTGCCGTCCGCCTTGATGCCGATGCAGGTTTTGGGGGCGACGTTGGAATCGGCGTCGTTGCCGGGGCCCACGCGCTCGCCGTTGCGCACGATCATATAGAAGCCCGAAACGGCCTCCTGCAGGGTGGCGAGCACCTCCTGGGTCAGGCTGTCGCCCATAACGATGCGCCCGTCCTTGGTGACGCCGAAGTAGGGGTAGCCGATGCCCTGTTTATACACGGTGCCGTTCATCACGAGCACGCCGCGGGGCTCGCCGGTCTGCATGTTGAAGATATCGGCGTTCACGGCTGCCACAACGTTTCTGCCGGTGGCTCTGGATGCGGCGGCCGCCTGGTCGCGCACGCTCTGCATCTGCCAGCGGGAGCCGTTGTAATCGGCGTAGCTCGCCATGAAACCGACGGTGGAAACGGCAGGGTCCACCGTAACGGCGTAAACCTTCTCCTGCTGGGTGCCGGAGGTCTTGTTTACGATCACGCGGTTTTCCTTAACGCCGGGGGCAATGGGGTATTCGGTGTCGGAGATCCGGTAAAAGTCACCGGTGGGGGTGTAGGGCGCGGCCGCGAGCGCGCTCACGGAAACGCTTGTAAATACCATCAGCGCCGTAAGCAGCAGCGCCAATGCCTTGGTCAGAGGTCTTTTTTTCAAAACGGTTCATCCTTTCTTTTTTATTGTACTAAACCAAATTTATTTTAATCCTTTTTAAAACAAAAGGCAAGCATTCCCCTTGTAGAAAATAACAGGGCGGATTTGGTAAAATTGCCGTAAAAATACCGCGGCAAAGCGCCGCGGATTGGGGAAATTGGCAGTTTGTCGGGCAGTATGCCCGACAAACTGGAGCTACAAGCTAAG